>DASSNA010000005.1:0-6151 GCA_035688445.1 Solirubrobacterales bacterium
CCTCCTCAGCAATTAGAGGAGGGCGAGAGGGACGGCACATGTGCACCCGCCGCCACAACATCCCCGTTACCACCATCCAACGCACGATTGACGACCTCGACGACTCCGTTGCGCCGTATCTCAAGCACCGCGCGCGGCGTCAAGCGGAGCTAATGGGAGTTCGTCTCGAAGGCGCCGAGGGACGCCGCTCACGCAGCGACCTCGAGGAAGACTTCCTCGCGCTCTGCAAATACCAACGCCTCCCATCACCCGAGACCAACACAAAGCTCGGCCGCTGGGAGGTCGACTTCGTGTGGCGCGAGCAGCGCGTCGTAGTCGAAACCGATTCCTTCACCTACCACCGCGGCTCGGTCACCTTCCAAGATGACCGCGCCCGCGACCTCGACCTACGTCAACAGGGCTTCACCGTCCTCCGCTTCAGCGAACGACAGCTCGAAAGGGAACCTGCGCGCGTCGCCACGGACGTGGCACGCGCCTTGAAGCTCGGTCTAACCGCTAACTAGCTGTCTGACCCGCTGCCAACTGACGCGACAACTGGGTGCTCACCCGTCGGCGAGGGGTCGCCCTCGGCGGGCTCGACGTGGAGCTTGGGGCAGGCGCGGTCGAGCCAGCTTGGGAAGTACCAGGCGCGCTTGCCGAGCAGCTGCATGATCGCTGGCACCAGGACCGAGCGGATAATCACCGCGTCGATGAGGACGGCGGAGGCGAGGCCGAGGCCGAAGAGTTTGATCACCCGGTCTTCGCCGAGCATGAAGGAGGCGAAGACGGTGACCATGATCGCCGCCGCGGCGGTGATCACGCGGCCGGTGAGGGCGAGACCGCGATGGACCGCCTCGCTGGCGTCCCCCGTGCGCTCCCACTCCTCGTGGATCCGAGACATCAGGAACACCTCGTAGTCCATCGAGAGCCCGAAGACGATCGAGAAGAGGAAGATCTGGAAGAAGGCGATGATCGGGCCGGTGGCGTCGATGCCGATCAGGCTCGCGCCCCAGCCCCACTGGAAGACGGCGACGATCAGACCGAAGGCGGCGCCGATCGAGAGCAGGTTCATCAGGATCGCCTTCAGCGGCACCAGCAGCGAGCGGAAGACGATCATCAGCAGCAGCGCCGAGAGCAGGACGACGACGCCGATGAACAGCGGCAGCTTGTCGGCGATCGCGTTGCCGAAGTCCTCGAAGATTGCGTTGATGCCGCCGACGTGTATCTGGGCCCCGGTCGATTCCTCCACCGGCGGAATCACGTCGCCGCGGATGCGGTCGAGCAGATCGGTCGTATCGACGCTCTGCGGCGAGGTCGTCGGGTAGACCTGGAAGACGCCGACCGTCTTGTTCGGGTTGAGAGTGACGTCGGTGACCGCTTCGACGCCTTCTTCACTCTTCAGCTCGGTGCGCAGTTCTTCTAGCGGTGCGTCGTTGCCCTTTTCCGGCAGCGCCGCCGCGATCACCAGCGGTCCGTTGAAGCCGGGTCCGAAGCCTTCGGCGAGTAGATCGTAGGCTTCGCGCGTCGTCGACCCCGCCGGATCGGTGCCGGCGTCGTTGGTCCCGAGCCGCAGCGAGAGGGTGGGGATGCAGAGGACGATCAGGAGGCCGCCGGAGGCCAGCGCCGCGACCCAGGGACGCCGCTGGATGCGACCGCTCCAGCGGAACCACCAGCTGTTTTCGTCGATGCTGCGGGCGCCTTTGCCGAGGAACGGCAGCCGCAGCCGGTTGACCCAGTGGCCGACCATCGAGAGCAGCGCCGGCAGCAGGGTTAGCGCCGCGATCATCGTGAACAGCACCGCGATTGCCGCTGCGGTCGCCACCCCGTAGAGGAAGGGGAGGCCGAGCAGCAGCATCCCCATCAGCGAGATGATTACCGTGATCCCGGCGAAGAGCACCGCCCGCCCGGCGGTATCGACGGCGGCAACTGCCGCCTCGCGCTTCTCGAGCCCCTCGTCGAGCCCATTGCGGAAGCGGGTGAGGATGAAGAGGGCGTAGTCGACCCCGACGCCGAGCCCGATCATGAACGCCAGCTGCGGCGCGAAGTCGGCGGTGTCGAAGACGTGGGTGAAGAGCGTGATTACGCTGACCCCGACGCCGAGCGCGAACAGCGCCGTCAGGATCGGCAACCCCATCGCGACCACCGAGCCGAAGCTGATCAGCAGCACCACGATCGCGGCGAGGACCCCGATCCCCTCCGAGAAGCTTTCTTCTTCTTCGCCCCGGACTTCCTCGACCGGGGAGCCGCCGGTCTCGACCTGGAGGCCGCCGCCGTTCGCCGCCTTAGCGGTGTCGACGATCTTTTTGACTTCACCGTCGTTCAGCTTGTCGGTGGTGACGTTGAGCTGGGCGGTTGCGTAGGCGATCTTGCCGTCGTCGCTGACCGCGGCGGCGCCGCCCTTTTCGTAGGGACTGGCGACTTCGCTGACGTGCGGCAGCGCTTCGACCTTGGCGAAGACGCCCTTCATCTCATGCTTGACAGCCGGCGCTTCGACTCCGGATTCAGCCTTGTAAACGATCTGCACCACGTCGCCCGCCTGGGCGGGGAAGCGGTTTTCGAGCAGGTCGAGAGCGTCCTTGGAGTCGGAGCTCGGCAGGCTGAATTCTTCGGTGAAATCAGAGCCCGCCGAGCTGGCGATCATCCCGATCGCGATCAGACCGACGATCCAACCGATGATCACGGTCTTTCTATGGCTGGTGGTCCAAATAGCAAAGCGTCGCATTGGCGCGGCCACCGTACCAATGCCAAAGGCGGGCCGAGTGTGAAGAGGCTCACGTCGCGTCCGGGGAATAGATTCTTCCTCGATGCCTGATCCCTCGATCGCCCGATTCCGCCGGGTAATCACCTCTGCGTACGCCTCTTTGGAGGCGCGCCGCCAGGAGGTCAACGACCTCAACGTCTTCCCGGTCGCCGACGGCGACACCGGCGACAACATGGCGATGACGCTGCGCGCGGTGATGGAAGAGCTCGACCGCCTCGATGGCCAGTCGGTCGACGAGGTCGGCCGCACCGAGCTGGTGCAGGCGCTGGCGCGAGCAGCGCTGATGGGCGCCCGCGGCAACTCAGGCGTGATCCTCAGTCAGATCGTCCGCGGCGCCGCCGAGGAGCTCGCCAGCCGGCCCGGAGAGCTGGTCGACCCGACCCTCGTCGCCGCCGCCTTCGCCAAGGCCGCTGACGCCGCTTACGACTCGGTCCGGGAGCCGGCCGAGGGGACGATGCTGACCGTCTTCCGCGAGATGGCCCACTCGCTCGCCCGCCAGCTCGCCCGCCTCGAGGCCGACAAGCAGCGGCTCGGCCGCGACGTCAGTGACGCGGAGCAGGACGCGGTCCTCGCCCAGGTGCTGGAGCAGGCGATCGCAGACGGCGAGCGCGCCGTCGCCCGCACCCCCGAGCAGCTCGAGGTGCTGCGCGAGTCCGGCGTCGTCGACGCCGGCGGCCACGGCCTCGTCCTCATCCTCGCCGGGGTGGTTGCGGGCCTGCGCGGCGACGGGGCGCCGCCGCCCGAGGTCCCGCACCACGAGGCGCCGCGCGGCAGCCTGCCCCACCACGAGGACAGCCGCTACCGCTACTGCACCAACTTCATCGTCTCTGGCAGCGGTCTCAGCAACCGCGAGTACCTGCCGCGGCTGGAGGGGCTAGGCGACTCGGTCCTCGTCGTCGGCGACGACGCCACCCTCAAGGTCCACGTCCACACCGACGAGCCCGAGGCCGCGGTCGCCGTCTTCGACGGGGTGGGGGAGGTGGCCAACCTCGATGTCGCCGACATGCGAGAGCAGGTTGCCGAGCGCGACGCGAGGCTGGGCGCCGTCGGCCGCACTGGGGTCGTCGCCGTCGCCGCCGGCGACGGGTTGCAGCGCCTCTTCGACGGGCTCGGCGCCCACGTCGTCCCCGGCGGCGAGACCCTCAACCCCTCCACCTACGAGCTCCTCGCCGGAATCCACAGCGTCCTCAGCGAGGAAGTGATCGTCCTGCCCAGTTCCTCCAACGTAATCATGGCCGCCGAGCGCGCTTGCGAGCTCTCCGAGAAGCCGGCGCGGGTGGTGGCGGCGACATCGCAGCAGGCGAGCCTGCTGGCGCTGGTCGAGCTCGACGCCGAAGCCCCGATGGCGGAGAATGCCGAGCGCCTCGAGGGGGCGCTGGAGGGGGTGGGGATCGGCGGCGTTGCTCCCGCCGCCCGGGACGACGCCCAAGGCCGCTTCAAGAAGGGCGATGCGGTCGGCTTTGTCGATGGTGAGATCGTTGCCCACGGCGGCGCCGGCTCGACTCTCACTCAGACGCTCCAGCGCCTTGCCGAGGGGGCCGAGATCGTCACCGTGATCGCCGGCGAGGGGGCGCCGATTGGGCTGGAGGAGATCGACACCCACGTCCCCGAGGGCGTAGAGGTGGAGACCCACGAGGGAGGGCAGCCGAGCTGGTGGTGGCTGCTGGCGGCGCAGTAGCGCGCGCGTTCGGCAGCGACCGCGAGCTCACTCGCGCTGACCTGCTGGGCGCGCCGGTCCACTGGCCGCGCCCGAGCGCTCTAGACGTCGGCCTGGGCTCGCTCAAAGGGGTCGGCCCCAAACTCTCCGAGGTTGCAGGGGCGGCTGGCATCCATACCGTCGGCGACCTCCTCTACCGCGTCCCGCGCCGCCACCGGGACCTGCGACTGCGGCAGCTGGCGGCGGTCGAGCCCGGGGAAACCGCGACCGTGCAGGTCGAGGTGCTCGGCTCGCAGCCGCGCCCCTTCCGCAAACGCCGCCTGACCATGGTCAGCGTCAAAGTGGGGGATGGGAGCGGGCAGGTGCGGGCGACCTGGTTCAACCAGCCCTGGGTGGCGGCGAAGCTGGTTCCGGGGACGCATCTCCTCCTCACCGGCAAGCTCTCCGGCCGGGGCTTCGCGGTCAACGAATGGGAGCTCCTCGCCGCCGAGGACGAACCGGAATCCGCCAGCTTCGTCCCGATCCACTCCGCGACCGAGAACCTGCGCCCGCAGAAGATCCGCGAGTGGGTCGAGCAGGCGGTCGCCCTGGCGCCGAACGCGATCGAGGGTCTGCCGGCACGGTTGCGGGTGCACCACCGGCTTGGCGGGATCGCCGACGCCCTGCGCGCCGTCCACTTCCCGGGATCGACGGAGGAACTGGTCGCGGCGCGCGATCGGCTCGGCTTCGAAGAGCTCTTCCTCCACCAGGCGCTGCTGGCGACGCGCAAGCGGACCCACCGCACGGCGCGGCCGGCGCCGCGGCTGGGCAAGCCAGGGGAGCTGGTCGGGCGCTGGCTCGAGTCGCTGCCGTTTGAGCCAACCGGCGACCAGCTCAAGGCCCTCGACGAGATCGAGGCCGACCTTGACTCCGGCGAGCCGATGCAGCGGTTGCTGATGGGCGAGGTCGGCTCCGGCAAGACGGTGGTCGCCGTCTACTCGATGTTGCGGGCGCTCGAAGCCGGCTACCAGGCGGTGCTGATGGCGCCGACCGAGACGCTCGCCGAGCAGCACGCGATCACCCTCGGCAAGCTCCTCGCCGAAGAGGCGATCCCGTTCTCGCTGTTGACCGGCGCCACCCCGGCGCCGATTCGCCGCCAGGCGCTCGACCAGCTCGCCAGCGGCGAGCTCAACTTGCTCGTCGGGACTCATGCGCTGATCGAGCCCACGGTCCGCTTCGCCCGCCTCGGCCTCTGCGTGGTCGACGAGCAGCACCGCTTCGGCGTCGCCCAGCGCCGCGCCCTCGACGAGAAGGGAATTGAGGGGATGGCGCCCCACGTCCTCCACATGACCGCGACGCCGATCCCGCGCACGCTCTCTCTCACCGCCTACGGCGATCTCGACACGACGACGCTGCACGAGCTCCCCGCCGGTCGCCAGCCGATCGAGACGCGCCTGGTCGCCGAAGAGCAGCGTGGCGAAGCCTTCGAGTTCCTGCGGCGACGGCTGCGCGAGGGCCGGCTGGCGTTCGTCGTCTGCCCGCTGGTGAGCGAGTCAGAGAAACAGCCGGGCAAAGCCGCCGAGGTCGAGGCGGCGCGGCTGCGGGCTGGCGAGCTACGCGAGTTCAAGGTCGGCCTCCTGCACGGGCAGATGCCCTCGGCCGAGAAGGCGGAGGCGATGCGCGCTTTCGCCGCCCACGAGACCGACGTGCTGGTATCGACGACCGTGATCGAGGTCGGGATCGATGTTGCCAACGCGACGGTGATGATCATCGAG
>DASSNA010000009.1:0-12637 GCA_035688445.1 Solirubrobacterales bacterium
GACGACGACCGGAAGGAATTTTCCGGGGAAGTCCTTCAGTTTCAGGCCGACGAAGCTGACCGTCACCGCCGAGAGGGCGAGGACGATCCCGCAGACATAGAAGAGGGTTTCGTTATCCATGTGAAAGCGGCGGTGATCCTATAGAGGTTGGCGGCCGGGCCGCCGTGAGGCGAAGGGGCCCTAAGCCGCCCTCGCCTCAGCCGTCGGAGCAGGCGCCTCGTCCTCGCCGCTTTGGGGCGCATCGCCGTCGATCCCCAGCGCCGCCCGCACCTTCGTTTCGATCTCCAGCGCCAGCTCCGGGTTGTCGACCAGGAACTGTTTGGCGTTGTTGCGCCCTTGGCCGAGCCGGGTCTCGCCGTAGGAGAAGAAAGAGCCCGATTTCTGGACCAGGTCCTGCTCCATCCCGAAGTCGAGCAAGCCGCCCTCTCGCGAGATGCCGACGCCATACTCGATGTCGAATTCGGCCTGGCGGAATGGGGACGCCACCTTGTTCTTGACGACTTTGACGCGGACCCGGTTGCCGACCGCCTCGGTCCCTTCCTTCAGGGTCTCGATACGGCGGATGTCGAGTCGCTGCGAGGAGTAGAACTTCAGAGCCCGGCCACCCGGCTGGGTCTCGGGGGAGCCGAACTGGACCCCGACTTTTTCCCGGATCTGATTGGTGAAGAGGCAGACGGTCTTGGTTCGGTTGAGGCTGCCGGCCAGTTTCCGCAGCGCCTGCGACATCAGCCGCGCCTGCAGCCCGACGGTGACATCCCCGATCTGGCCCTCGAGCTCGGCTTTCGGCGTCAGCGCCGCAACCGAGTCGATCGCGACCACGTCGACCGCCGCCGAAGCGATCAGCCGGTCAGCGATCTGCAACGCCTGCTCGCCGTAATCGGGCTGAGAGACCAGCAGCTCGTCGGTGTCGACGCCGATCGCCCGCGCATAGACGGGGTCGATTGCGTGCTCGGTGTCGATGAAGGCGCATACCCCGCCCAGGGCCTGTGCCTGGGCGATGATGTGGTTGATGAGGGTCGTCTTCCCCGAGGACTCGGGGCCGAAGATCTCGACGATCCGCCCGCGCGGCACACCGCCGATCCCCAGCGCCAGATCCAGCGCCAGCGACCCAGTCGGGATCGCGTCCACCTTGACCGTCCCTTTGTCTCCTAGGCGCATCAGGGAGCCCTGGCCGAAGTCGCGCTCGATCTGCGTCACCGCCGCCTCAAGGGCCGCGTCCTTTGCTTTTGCCTCCTTCGCAGAGGCCTCTTTCAAGTTCACTTTCGCCATTTCGATCACCTCACTGCCACCCTGCTCCGGGCAGCTTGACTTGGGCCAGGGGCGTGTATTCCGCACCCGTAGGCTTAAGGACAGAACGGTATAGAGCCACTCGGACGGCAAGGAAAGCCTCCGACAGCCCCTCCGGCAGCATCGCCGGTGGGTCCGAGACGACCGCGGGCCGCCTCGACCCCCGCGCCTCGGAACGGACCCGAGCCACGGTCACATGCGGCCAAAACGGCCGCTTCTCGGGCTCGTATAAGCCCCCTTCGACAAGTTTTTGCTCCAACCCCGCTTGCAGAGCCTCGGTGCCCGGGGAGAGCGCCGGTAGCGCGAACAAGCGCGCCCTCCCCCGCGGGGGCCGCTGGACCGGGTCGCGCAGCTCGACGCAGGGCGCTGGGGCCGCGCACTCCCGCACCACCTCAGCAATCTGCTCGATCTCCTTCTCCGGCTTGTAGCCAAGGAAGGCAAGCGTGATGTGGAGCGACTCGACCCCCACCGGCCGCAGGGCCGGATCCACCAGCGCCTCTTTCCCCCAGTCCGCGACACCCTCCCGGACCTCGTCCGGCAGGTCGAGGGCAACGAACAGGCGCGCCCGCGGGCTCTTCAGTCTCTCCTTGGCCACGCCCGCCACGCTACGGGGCCAGGGTGCACGAAACAACGCGCAAACGTCAGAGCTATGGAACTTTTCGGTGCTGAGAGACGCAAATGCGGCGATGGTGCCGCCTCCCACGGCAGAGAGGGGGCCGCCGCAGGGGTTTCTTCGCCACAGGCCGCAGAGGCGCCGCCGCCAGTGGCAGCGAGAAAGGGACCTCGCTAAAAGAGGGGCCGCAGTCAGGGACGTCGGGGTTGCATTTCACCTGGCTGTAGATGGGAGCGACTTCGACCACGGAGAGGCAGACAAGGCGTTCCCTCTCTCCGTCGAGCGGAATCCCGCTGACATCAAAGCTGGCGCTGCCGTTGACGCGACTTTCCGTGCCCTCCCAGGCGAGCACGACGTCAGGTCCAAGCTTGTCCGGCCACTGCCGGGCGGGAGAAGCGCAATCGGAGGGTTCCGTGCCCGGGCCCACCGTGACGAAGGGGGTCCAGCCGCAGTACGCCAGCGACAGCGGCTTCGGGTCGACCGGGGCCGAGCGTTCTTCGCCTTTTTCCCTGGGCGGTTCTTTCGGTTCTTCCGGTTTCGGAGGTGCCCCGGCGTGTTCACAACCGGTCCAGGTGACCGACCCGGCGAGGCTCGCCTGGCTCCAGTCCGGCGTCGTCAGGGCGCGCATGATCTGCCCGGTCGCGGCCGACGCGCTCGCCGAGGCAATTGCAGCCAAGACCGCAGCCACCGCCAAAACCGCTACTCCCTTAAGCACTCGCCCCACGCGTCGCCTCCCAAGCGAAAACGTCTATTGAGGACTCAGAGAGTTTACAAACCCTCTCCGCCCCCGCCAAGCAACTGCCGCAGTAGGTGCATCCCCACTAGCGCCGAGCGTTCGCGGATGTCGGCGCGGCCGCCGGGGATGATCGGGTCGCGGGCGATGCTGGTGCCGTCGGCGAGGCGGGCGTCGAAGCAGACGTAGCCGACCGGCTTCTCCTCGCTGCCGCCGTCCGGGCCGGCGATGCCGGTGATCGAGACCGCGACGTCGGCGTCGAAGCGCTCCAGCGCCCCGATAGCCATCGCCTCCGCCACCTCCGGCGAGACCGTTCCGTGCGCATCGATCAGCTCCGGGTCGACCCCCAGCAAATCCGCCTTCGCCTCGTTCGAGTAGGCCACCACACCGCCGGCGAAGTACTCGGAGGCGCCGGCCAGGTCGGTGACCCGGGCCGCCAGCAGGCCGCCGCTGCAGGACTCCGCCAGCGCCAGCCGGTGCTCCAGCAGCAGGGTCGCCACCTGCGAGTCGACCGTCTCGCCATCGACACTGAAGGTCTCGCGCTGGTGCCGCTGCGCCAGCCCGTCGCGCACTGCGTCAGCCACGCCGGCCGTCTCGTCGCGGAAGCGGACATCGATCTCGATCTCGCCGCGCCGCAGGCAGGTAGTGATCTCGACAGCGTCGATGTCGATGCCGTCCGCTTCCATCTCACGCAGACTCTTGGCGATTTCGGACTCCGGCACCCCGAACATCCGCATCGTGTAGCCGTGCAGCGGCGTCGCCCGGGCGAGCACCTCCCGCACCGGCGCCGTCTCCAGCGCTGCTGCCCACATCGGCTGCAGCTCCCGCGGCGGCCCCGGCAGGACGACCACGACCTGCTCCCCGGCCGGAACCACCAGCCCCGGCGCCGTGCCCACCGGGTCGAGCGGCGTCGCTCCCTCCGGCACCATCGCCTGCTTGCGATTAGCCTCCATCATCGCCTCTGGGTCGAGTCGGAAGCGTTTGGCAAAGCCCTCGAGGATCTTGGCGATCTTCGCTTCCATCTCCTCATCGAGGACCATCTCGCGCCCGGCAAAGCGGGCGACCACCTCGGCCGTGAGGTCGTCGGCGGTCGGCCCGAGGCCGCCGCTGGTGACGACCAGGTCCATCCCCTCCCCGGCCATGAACCGCAGCGCCGCTTCGAGGTCGTCGGGGCGATCGGCGACGACCTGGATGTGGGCCACCTCCACCCCACGCTCAGCCAACTGTTCCGAGACCCAAGGCCCGTTGGCGTCGGAGATTCGACCGGTGATTACCTCGGTCCCAGTGACGACGATGCCGGCGCGGATCACGTGCAGGTCGGCCGTTTGCCTTCGGGCAGTTCGCGCACCGAGCCGCCCGAGCCGATCGCAAAGCCGATCGGGCTCGACGGTTCCGGAGTGTTCGCCTGCTTGCCGTCCACGGTCATAGTCATCGCGCCGTTGCCCAGCGCGATGGTGAAGCTACCGGACCGGAACGGTCCTTCGGTTTCGCCGCTGTTGAGGATCTGCCCGTCGATCAGGGGCTTGCCAGTGCCGTCGAGGAGGCAAACCCAGACTTCGCCCTTGGCCGCCAGTTGCAAAGTGTGTCCACGAGTGGGCTGTGGATTCACCTCGTTTGCTTTCTTCGCCCTGCTCACGGCTTCGCGGCCCTGCGCCTGCTTGCCACTACCCGTCCCACCGGAGCCACCGCCGGTCGAGAGGCCGATCACCAGCAGCGCCACAACTACGAGCGCAGAGACGGCGAGGGCGAGCGCCCGCGGGGGAAGCCGGCGGCACTCCTCATCGCGACCGGCAACGCGCCGAGGCCGCGAATCGACCCGGGGCAGCCGCTCCCCGGGCCGCACTGAACCTCGCAACTGGCGCTGTTCCTCTGCCAACTGCTCGCCGTCGAGGCCGAGGAAGCCCGCATAGGTGCGGATGAAGGCGCGGGCGTAGGTGTCGCCGGGCAACTGATCCCAGTCTTCGTTCTCGATCGCCAGCAGATAACGGCACCGGATCTTGGTCGCCTCTTCAGCCTCCTGCAGGCTGAGGGAACGCCGGGTGCGGGCCTCGTGCAGCTTGTTCCCGACTCCGTTCTCCACTTTCCCCCATTTTGGGGGTAAACCGGCCAGCTCGCAAAGAGCGTGGTCCTACTCGTCAGGCTCGGACTCGACCGCGACGGGCTCCGGAGCCTCGTTGCCGCCGCTCAGCACGCGCGACAGATCCGCTTGGCCGATCAACACCTGGCGCGGTTTCGAGCCCTCGTAGCCGGAGATGACGCCGCGCCGCTCGAGCATGTCGATCAGCCGCCCGGCGCGGGTGTAGCCGACCCGCAAGCGTCGCTGGATCATCGAGACCGAGGCGGTCTCGGTCTGGACGACGAGGCGAATCGCCTCGTCGAGCAAGTCGTCGCTGTCGGGGTCGAAGTCGTCGTCACGGCCTTCCTCGCCGCTCTCCACCGGGGTCTCCAGTAACTCGTCCTCGAATTCGGGTTCGCCCTGCTTGGCCCAGTGCGAGGTGATCCGGGCGATCTCCTCCTCGGTGATAAAGGCGCCCTGGACGCGCTGCAGCTTCGAAGTGCCGGCGCCGCGGAAGAGCATGTCGCCCTGGCCCAGCAGGGCCTCCGCCCCGCCCTGATCGAGGATCACCCGCGAGTCGGTCTGGGAGGAGACCGCGAAGGCGATCCGCGAAGGGATGTTGACCTTGATCGTGCCGGTGATGATGTCGGTCGAGGGGCGCTGGGTCGCCAGCACGAGGTGGATGCCGGTAGCGCGCGACTTCTGGGCGAGGCGGATGATCGAGTCCTCGACTTCGGCCGGGGCGACCATCATCAGGTCCGCGAGCTCGTCGATCACGCAGAGGATGTGCGGCAGCGGCGCTTCGCCTTTCTTCGCCCGCACGCGGTTGAGCTCGCCGAGGTTGCGGGCGCGGGCCTCGCTCATGATCCCGTAGCGGCTCTCCATCTCGCCGATCAGGTTGGAGAGGACGTTGGCGGCGAGCCGCGGCGAGGTGACCACCGGCGTCAGCAGATGGGGGACGTTCTCGTAGTGGTTGAGCTCGACCTGCTTCGGGTCGACCAGGACCAGGCGGACCTCGTTCGGCGAGGCCTGCATCAGGATCGAGGAGAGGATCGCGTTGACGCAGCCGCTCTTGCCCGAGCCGGTGGTGCCGGCGACGAGGACGTGGGGCATTTTCGCGAGGTCGGTCCAGACCGCGTTGCCGTCGATCCCCTTGCCGAGCCAGGCGACCAGCGGCGAGGTCTTCTCCGGCCGGCCGGCGTAGATGTCGCCGAGGCGGACCATCTTGCGGGTGCGGTTGGGAACCTCGACCCCGACCGCCTGCTTGCCGGGGATCGGCGCCAGGATGCGGATGTCGGTGGAGGCGAGCGCGTAGGCGATGTCGTTGGCGAGCTCGGTGACTTTCTTGACTTTGGTCCCCGGCGCCAGGCGCAGCTCGAAGCGGGATACATGGGGACCGCTGACGATGCCGACGATCTTCGCCTCGACGCCGAAGTGGCCGAGCGTCTCGACCAGCTTGCGCCCGACCGCTTCGTGGTCGCGCGGGTCGGGTCCTTTGTCGCCTTTGCCGCGCTCGAGCAGCTTCGATGCGGGCGGGCGATAGTCGATCTCCTCTGACATCGTCACGCCGCGTTTTGAACCCATCGGAGTGAGCCCCGCGTGCGCGCGGTCGCCAGGGTCAACCACTGCGACCGCGTCCTCGGAATCGTAGTTCTGGAGCTCCACGCCAGGAGTTGGCTCCTCCTCCCCCTCCTCGGCCGGGATGACGTGGGTCTCGGTCTCGGGCTCCTCCGCGTTGAAGAGCTGGGCGTCGAAATCGTCCTCCTCGGCCAAGGCGACGGTCGGTTCGAAGTCCTCGTTGTCCTCTGGGTAGCTACTCATCACGTCAGTCGGCCCAGCGAGGGTGGCCGCCTCGGCGCGGGCATCGCGGTGCTCACGCCAGTCAGCGTGCGTCTTGGCAACGGTGCGGGCGGCGGCGTCGCCACCGGCGAAGAGCCCGCGAAAGATCCTCCGCAAGCCCCGACCGATCCCCCGCGCCAGCGCCGAGACCGAGGTGCCGGTGAGGAGCATGCCGCCGACTACCAACAGCAGCACCGTGAAGATGCGGGCGCCGACCTCGCCGAAGAGGTAGGTGAGCGCGGTTTCGACCCCATAGCCGACCTTGCCCCCCTCCCAGCCGAAGAAGAGGACGAAGACGAGGTAAACGCCGAAGGCGACGAGGAGGAGGGCGATCAAGTCGAGGTGGCGCTGCTCGAGCGCTGCGGGCAGCCGCAGACCCGCTTTCGCTTTCGGTTTGCGCTTCGACGCCGCTTTACCCCGCCGCGCCGACCCGGCGCGCTTCTTACGCACGAACATGGCGCCCCCTTCGACGCCGAGAGCTCCACCCCTGCGAGCTAAATTCGCCCTAAAACCCGGGTGGAGCGGCGTTTTTCGCGGCTAACATCTTTTTGTGCTCTCAGAAATCGACCAAATAGGCGGCCGGGTTCTGGTCGTCGAGGATGACGACGACATCGCCGACATCCTGCGTCGCTCGCTTCGCAACGAGGGATATGAAGTTCGGACCTCGGCCGATGGGATCGAGGCTCTGGACATCGCCGCCGGCTTCCTACCCGACGTGGTCGTGCTCGATCTCGGCCTGCCTGGGCTCGACGGGGTCGAGGTCTGCCGGCGCCTGCGCAGCGACGGCGACGTGCCGATCCTGATGCTGACCGCCCGCGCCGAGACCGAGGACCGGGTGACCGGTCTCGACAGCGGCGCCGACGACTACCTGGTGAAGCCGTTCGAGCGCAAAGAGCTCCTCGCGCGGATCCGGGCGCTGCTGCGGCGGCGGCCGCCGCGGGGCTCCGCCTCGCTGGAAGTCAGCGACCTGGTCCTCAATCCCGACACGCGCGAGGTACGGCGCGGCGAGCGCGAGATCGAGCTGACCAACCGCGAGTTCGAGCTGCTCGAGTTCCTGATGCGCAACGAGCGCCTGGTCGTCTCCCGCGAGCGCCTCCTCGACGAGGTCTGGGGTTACGACCCTATGGCCGCCACCAACACCATCGACGTCTTCATCTCCAACCTGCGGCGCAAGCTCGAGGAGGCCGGCGAGACGCGTTTGCTCCACACCAAACGCGGCGCCGGCTACGTCCTCAAGGCCTAACAAATCCGCTGCAAAACCTTTAGAGGCGCTTTAGGCCTCAGTCCTAGATTTTCTCCCGGACGAGACACACTGGCCCGCCCGGGTTCTCCCCAGACACTGCCCGGGCGGGCTTTTCTTTGCCCGAGACCAACCGCCCCCGGTACGGGAGCCCGGTAACCCTCTTCACTCGCCTGCTGGCAGGGTCGTCTTCAGCTGGCCGAGATTGCTTCCAGGCCAGAGGCGCAAAACGTTCAGAGGGTCACCGGGCTCCCCTACCACACGGAGCGCAAGACGCCAACCCCCCACCGTTCCGTGGTTCCAAACGCACGCATGCGGTGTGAAAGGAACCATGGAACAGAGCTGCGGTGGGATCAATGAGTTGTGTGGTTCCTTAGGCACCGATGTCGTGCGTAAGGAACCACAGAACTGCTGGGCGTCAACCGGAGCGCTGTTGCTAGGAGGGGTGGGTGTCACTCGAGCCGGCGGATACTCAAAAGCCGAGCTAATTAGCTCGGCCTTTGTCGGAGCGAGTGACACCCACCCCTCCATATCGGCAAGCGCCGGAGCTAGACCTCGATGATTACCGGCAGGACCATTGGGCGGCGGCGGAGGCGTTGCCAGACGAACTTGCCGATCGCCTCGTGCAGGTCCTCCTCGATCAGGTGCGGCTCGCGGCTGCCGTGGCCGGAGGCGTCCTCTAGCTCGTCTTCGACCAGGTCCTTGAGGTCTTCGACCAGGGAGTCCGCTTCGTCGAGGAAGGCGACGCCGCGGAAGATCACCTCGGGGTCGGCGACGATCGAGCCGTCGTCGCTGGAGACGGTGGCGACGACGATGAAGATGCCGTCGGCTGAGATCTCCCGGCGGTCGCGCAGGGCGGCGTCGTCGGGCTCGCCGATGTTGACCCCGTCCACGTACATCACCCCGGCGTGGATGTCCTCGCCGAAGCCGGCGCCGTTGGCGTCGAGCTCCAACGGCACGCCGTTGCGGCCGCGGAAGATGTTGACCGACTCGATCCCAACCGCCTCCGCCAGCTCCGCGTGCAGCCGCAGCCGCTTGTGGTCGCCGTGGACCGGCATCACGTAGCGCGGTTTGGTCAGGTTCAGCATCAGCTTCAACTCCTCCTGCCAGCCGTGGCCGGAGGCGTGGATCGGCGCATCTTTGGCGGTGATAACGGTGGCGCCGATCTCATAGATGCGGTCGATCGTCTCGTTGACGGCGCGCTCGTTGCCCGGCACCGGCGTCGCCGAGAAGACGACGGTGTCGCCGGAGTGCAGCTGCACGTCGCGGTGGTCGTTATTGGCCATCCGCCGCAGCGCCGAGAGCGGCTCGCCCTGGCTGCCGGTCGAGATCACCACCACTTTCTCGTCCGGGAAGTCCTCGATCTCACGCGGCTGGATGAAGATCCCGTCCGGCGCTTTCGCGAGGCCGAGGTTGGAGGCAATGTTGAAGTTCTTGCGCATCGAGCGACCGACCAGGGCGACTTTGCGGTCGAGCCGCGCTGCCGCATCGATCACCTGCTGCACTCGGTGGATGTTGGAAGCAAATGAGGTGACGATGATCCGGCCCTTACAGCGGGAGAACTGCTGCAGCAGCGCCGGGCCTACCGCCGACTCCGAGGGCGCCACGCCGGGGCGGTCGGCATTGGTCGAATCGCCGCAGAGCAGCGTCAGCCCTTCCTTGCCGAGCTCGGCCAGCCGCGAGACGTCCGCGGGGCGGCCGTCAACCGGGGTCTGGTCGAACTTGTAGTCGCCGGTCATCAGCACCGAGCCGACCTCGGTCGTCAAGAGGACCGCCCGCATGTCGGGGATCGAGTGGGCGAGGTGGATCAGCTCGAGCTGGAAGGGTCCAACCTGGACTTTCTCCCCCGGCGGCAGCTCCTGCAGCGGCGCCTCCTCGCCGAGCTTGTGCTCGTCGAGCTTGGAGCGAACCATGCCCACGGTCAGCAGGCCGCCGTAGATGACGGGCGGCATGCCGATCTCTTTGAGGACGTAGGGCAGCGCCCCGACGTGGTCCTCGTGGCCATGGGTAAGGACGATCGCCTCGATGTCCTCGGTGCGGTCACGCAGGTAGGAGAAGTCCGGCAGCACGAGGTCGATCCCATGCATCTCGGCGGTCGGGAACATCAGCCCGGTGTCGACGACGACGATGCGACCGCCGTACTCGATCACGGTCATGTTCTTGCCGATCTCGCCGAGGCCGCCCAAGGGCAGCACGCGAAGTTTGCTTGGCACTAGTTGTTACTCACTCTCTGAAGTTGGTGTCTAACTGGCAACGGCGACGCCGGCGGCATCGAGGCCGGCCTTGATGGCCGCCCTCTGCTCGGCATCGGCAGATACCAGGGGAAGTCGAAGTCTGTCCGCGGCCAGCCCCAGCATCTCCAGGGCAGCCTTCAGCGGAATCGGGTTGGTGGTGACGGAGGTCGCCTCGTAGACGGGCGTGATCTCGGCGTCGATCCGGCGCGCGGTCTCGATGTCTCCCGCCTGCGCCGCCTCCCACATCTCCCGCATCCGATCGCCGACGATGTGGGAGGCGACGAGGATGCCGCCCCCGCCGCCGAACTCGAGCACGCGGAGGAAGGTGTTGTCGTTGCCGGCCAGAACCGTCAGCCCCTCGATCGGCCCCAGCTCGGCGTCATTGGCCTGCTTGACCGCGACGATGTTGTCGATCTGGCCAAGTTCGCCCAGGAGCTGCGGATCGGCGTTGATAATCACCCGCGAAGGGATGTTGTACATCACCATCGGCAGATCCGGCACTGCTGAAGCGACCGTCTCGAAGTGGGCGCGGATGCCAGCCTCGTTGGGCTTGTTGTAGTAGGGGCAGACGACTAGAGAGGCGTCGGCACCGGCGTCGGCCGCCATCTTCGTCAGCTCGCAGGAGTGGCGGGTGTCATTGGTGCCGGTGCCACAGATAAGAAGGGCCCCCTCTCCCACCTCGACCCTCACCGCCCGCAGCAACTCGATCTCCTCGCCGTCGGTCAGCGTCGGGCACTCGCCGGTGGTACCGGCGATCACCAGCCCATGCGAGCCATGCTCGAAGAGGTGCGCCGCCAGGCGCCGCGCCGCATCGTGGTCCACTGCCCCGCTCGCATCGAACGGGGTGGCCATCGCAGTGATGACTCCCTTGATCTCCTTCATCATTGCCAGGGTATCCCCTCAGCCGGGCGAGCTGCGACCGAATTCGCCATCTACAACAGCTTCTCCAACCCGACCGTGAAGCGATCGGGAAGGTCGGCCACCTTGCGGCACGCCAGCACCACCCCCGGCATGAAGGAGCGGCGGTCGATCGAGTCGTGGCGGAGCGCCAGCGTCTGGCCGACGCCGCCGAAGATCACTTCCTGGTGGGCGACGAGGCCCGGTAGGCGCACCGAGTGAATCGGCTGGTGGACGTTGCCGCCGGCAGCGTCGATCAGCTCTTGGGTGCGCTTGGCGGTGCCGGAGGGGGCATCGAGCTTTTTGTCGTGGTGGAGCTCGACGATCTCGCACTCGGGCATGTGGCGGGCGATCGTCTGCGAAACCTCCATCAACAGCACCGCGCCGATCGCGAAGTTGGGGGCGACGAAGCAGTTGGCCTGCGAGGACTCGGCCGCCGCGCGGGCGGCGTCGAGGTCGAATCCGGTGGTGCCGACAACGGCGTGGACGCCGGCCTCGAGGCAGGCGCGGACGTTCTCCAGCGCGGTGTCGGGGACGGTGAAGTCGACAACGACGTCGGCCTCACCCAGAACCTCACTCAACTCGGTCCCCAGCGCCGGATCGGCGCGACCGCTCAGCTCGAGGTCCTCGGCGCCTTCGACCGCCTCGCAGACCGCCTGGCCCATTCTGCCGGCGGCCCCCGCTACGGCAACACGAATCATGCGGCTACCAATGCTTCGCTGACCGGCGCCAGTGCCGCCCGGAAACGGTCTTCGTCGGCCCCGACGCAGGCGGCGGAGAGGCGCTCGGCGCCGTAGAGCTCGGCGGCAAGCTGAGTCAGGTCGTCGACCTGGATCGCGTCGACCTTGGCCAGCATCTCATCAAGGCTTTCGATTGGCAGGCCAAACAAGGTTGCGCGGGAGATCCGCGTCATCCGCGCCGCGGTCGACTCCGAGGAGAGGACGAGGCGCCCCTTGACGCTCTCCTTGGCTCGCACCAACTCCTCGTTGGAGACCGGCTCGGAGCGCAGCCGCGCCATCTCGGCGCCGATAATCGCGCAAGCCTCCTCGACGTTGTCGGCGCGGGTGCCAACGTAGGTGGCAACCAGCCCCAGGTCGGTGAACTGCTCGTTGTAGGAGCCGACCGAGTAGGCGAGGCCGCGCTTCTCGCGCACCTCGCGGAACAACCGCGAGGAGGTAGACCCGCCGAAGATCGCGTCCAGCACCGCCAGCGGAAAGCGGCGCTCGTCCTCGCGCCGCAGCCCCGGCGCCCCGAAACAGATGTGGTACTGCTCGGTCTCCTTGTTGAGGAAGCAGAGGCGCGCGCCGCCGTCGATCTCCTTGTTCGTCGTCGCGCCGTTCAGCTCGGCAGGAGGCTGCACCAGCCGCTCGGCCAGAGCGACGATCCGCTCGTGCTCGAGGTGCCCGGCGGCGCCGACGACGATCTGCGGCCCCGTGTAGTGGGCGCTGCGGTAGCCCTCGATGTCCGGGACCGGGATCGAGGCGATCACCTCAGGCTCGCCTAGCACCCGCCGCCCCAGTGGGTGTGAACCAAAGACCGCCTCGGCGAGCACGTCGTGGACCCGGTCCTGCGGCTCGTCGTCGTACATCGCGATCTCCTCGATCACCACCTGGCGCTCGGAGTCGATGTCGGGGTAGGTCGGCGCCAGCAGCATCTCCGCCAGCAGGTCGAAGACCTCCTCGGTGTGCTCGTCGAGGAAGCGCGCGTGCAGGTGCGTCGTCTCCTTGCCGGTGGCGGC
>DASSNA010000017.1:0-12061 GCA_035688445.1 Solirubrobacterales bacterium
GAGCTCGACGTCGAGCAGGTGGCGCCGGGATACGGCCTGGCGGAGGACGTGATGACGCGCGAGCGGCTACGGCAACTGCTCGACGACCTGCGGGAGCTGCCGGAGCGCCAGCGCGAGGTGCTGGTGATGCGCGAGCTCTCCGGCCTCGACTTCGAGGAGATCGGAGGTGCCCTTGGCACCTCCGGCGCGGTCGCGCGGCAGACGCTCTACGAGGCGCGGCAAAGCCTGCGGCAGATGGGCGAGGGACGTGAGATGGGCTGCTCCGAGGTAGTCAAAGCGCTCTCCGACGGTGACGGCCGGGTCGCGCGGCGGCGCGATGTCCGCGCCCACTTGCGCTCCTGCGCCGGCTGCCGCAACTTCCGCGAGGAAATCAAGACGCGCGAGCACGACCTGGCCGGGCTTGCACCACTGCCGACGCTCGCCGCCGCGGGCATGCTGCAGGGCTTGCTCGGCGGCTCGCAAGGGGCCAGCGGAGGCGGCTTGGCCGCGGCGCTGGGCGGCGGTGCGGCGAAATCGATCGGCGCCTCGGCGGCGGCGAAAGGCATCGCAACCGCGGCGGTAGTGGTGGCGGTGGGCGTGACCGCGGCCGACAAGGGCGGCGTCATCCACCTTGGCTTGCCCGGCGACCGCGGCGCCAAGCAGAGCAGCGCGCCGGCGGTTCCCGGCTCCAGCGCTGCTGGTAACTCCAACCTTCAGAGCCACTCCGCTGCCGGCGCCAACTCCAGTGAGAGCGCGGCCGGAGGGAACAGCAGCGTGAAAGGGAAAGCTGCCGAAGCCCCGGGTCGCGAACACGCGTCCCCGAACGGTCTCGCGCATGGTCACTCGGACACGGCGGGTGTGATGGTCGAACATCCGCATGGCCAAGGGCACGAAAAGCAGTATCCGGCTGCCGCGGCGCATGGCCAGGAAACGGCCACCGCCCACAAACCTCCGTCGCACGAATCGAACGCCGGCGGCAACGGGAAGGGCGGCGATGGGGGTACGGCGCATGCTCCGTCAGGGCAGGCCAAGAGCCCTCCTGCCGAACCCGAAGCTCACGGCCATGCCGGAGCACCGCCAGGGCAGGAAAAGAAGGACCCGCCCGCTGAACCCGAAGCTCACGGCCATCAGGGGTCGCCACCTGGGCAGGAAAAGAAGAACCCGCCCGCTGGCTCCGAAGCAAGCCCATAAGCGACATCGCTTGGCCCTTGACGTAGGGCCCGTCGTTCGCCAGCATCGAACAATGGTCCAGGGGGGTATTGCCAAAGTAGGCGTTGTCTGCTTATGCGTGCTGGCGGCGCTGGTGGCTGCTGCGCCGGCTGGTGCCTCGGTTTATTTCGGCGCGACGATCAGCGGCGAAACCTACGGCCAGAAAGAAAACGCGCCGCGCAACGAAGCCGCCTGGGACCTCTTCGAGCACCACGCCGGCAAGAAGGTGGCGCTCCTCAATCAGGGCCAGAGCTGGTGCAGCTTCGACAAACTCGAGATGAACGCCACCGCCGCCCGCGGCACGATCCCGCTGGTGACGATGAGCCTCGGCAAAGAAATGACCCTCGCCAGCGTCGTCAATGGCAGCCAGGACGCGGCGATCAAAAAATGGGCGCAAGAAGCGAAGGCGTGGGGGAAGCCGTTCCTCTTCGCTCCCTGGTGGGAGATGAACGGCGACTGGTATGCCTGGGGCAGCAGCCCCGACTTCGTCGCCGCTTGGCGCCACTTCCACGACCTCGTCGTCGGCCAGGGCGCGACCAACGTCACCTGGACCTGGGTGGTCAACAGCATCTGGTCAGACCCCGAATCGAACCCGAGCCCCTACTACCCCGGCGACGCATACGTCGACTGGACCGGGCTCGACTCCTATAACTGGGGGCGCAACCTCGCGCAGCCGGATCACTGGATCACTCCCGACCAGACGATCACGCCGACTCTGAAGATCATTAGGGAAGTGGCCCCAACCAAGCCGGTGGCGATCGTCGAGGACGCCTCGAGCGAGCTCGGCGGCAACAAGACCGACTGGATCCGGGAGATGCTGACGCAGTACCTACCGCACCATCCCGAAATCAAGGCCTACCTCTGGTTCAACTGGAACTTCCCCAAGAACGGGCTCCGCAGCGACTGGCAGATCGAGTCCTCAGCGCTCGCCCAACAGGAGTTCCGCCGCGACATCCAAAGCAGCTACTACGTTCCCGGGCCGGCGTCACTACCGGCCCTGACGAAGGTGACGCCGCCGGTATCGGGGCCAGGCGACGCCGCCCAGCCAGCGGACCTCTCTTCGCCGGCCGAGATCGTCGACGGGCCCGACGTCGCGACCGCCCCCGACGGAACCACCACGGTGGTCTGGAGCGCCCGCCAAGGGGAAGGCGAATTCCTCGTGTTCGCCCGCCGGATCGCCGCCGACGGCACTCGCGGCCCGGCTCGACAGCTCTCCACCTCCGGGCAGGACGCACTGGCGCCGCGGTTGGCGCTGGCACCGGACGGGACCGCAACCGTCACCTGGGTCCGCTCCGACGGCACTAACTTTCTCGTTCAGGCGCGCCGGATCGCGCCCGACGGAACGCCCGAAGAAAGCATCAAGAACATGTCGAGCACCGGCCGTGATTCGGCGGCGCCGCAGGTCGCGGTCGCCCCCGACGGAACCTCGACCGTCGTCTGGAAGAAGTTCGTCGACGGCTTCCACTACTTCGTGCAGGAGCGGCTGATCGCCCCGGACGGGACCCGCGAGGCCTCTTCCCACACCCTCTCCGAAGCCAAAGGAGACGCGGTGGAACCGCAGGTCGCGGCCGCTGCCGACGGCACCGCCACGGTTGTCTGGAGCCGCTACGACGGTTCTGACTCGATCGTCCAGGCGCGGCGGATCGAAGCGGACGGTGAACCAGCGGAAGCGACCCGGAACCTCTCGGCTAATGGCGAGAGCGCGATCGAGCCAGAGTTAACGATGGCCGGCGACGACACGGCAACGGTGGCATGGGACCGCTTCGACGGCTCGAACTGGATCGTCCAGGCGCAGCGGCTTGATCCCAACGGCGCGCCCGAAGGGGCGCCGGTAAACCTTTCGGCGGGGGGGCACGATGCCGCCGAGCCGCAGCTCGCGCTCGCCGAGGATGGGTCAGCGACCGTGGTCTGGGATCGCTTCGACGGCGCCAACTTTGTCGTCCAGGCGCGGCAGCTCGACCCTGAAGGCACGCCGACTGGGTCGGCGATCAACCTTTCCGGCTCCGGGCGAGACGCGGCGGAGCCCGCGGTGGCGATCGCGCCAAGCGGCACGGCGAGCGTGCTTTGGAGCCGCTTCGACGGCACCACTTTCGTTGTCCAGCGCCGCGACCTCTTTGCCGACAGCACCCTCGCGGCCACTGAAAACCTCTCGGCCGCCGGGCGCGGCGCGGAGCGCCCCGCCCTCGCCTGGGGCGAGGACGGGACCATGACGATGGCCTGGAACCGCTTCGCCGGTTCCGGTGAAGTCGTCCAGGCGAAGACCGTGCCGCTGCCACCGCCACCTCCCACCCCAGGTGGGTCGCCCTCTGGCGGTACGCCCAAATCGAGAGCCACGATCGATAACTCATTTAGCCTCGGTCGCCTGCGCCTCAACCGCAGGCTGGGGACCGCCACGCTTCCGGTCACGGTGCCGGGGGCGGGCCAGGTCAGCCTTGGTGGCGCCGTGCCCCGGCGTCGCCAGGCGGCAGGAGCGGAAACGGTCGTCTTGCGGATCGTGCCGCCGGTGGCGAAGCGACGCCTGTTGAGTCGCAAGGGACGCTTGCGTTTGCGCTTGACGGTGACCTACGCACCGGCGGGCGGGACCGCGAACAGTCGCGCCCTTACGGTGCGGTTGCGGCGGGACCGCGACTAGTCAGCTCGGAGAGGAAGGGCGTCAGGTAGCGCCCGATCAGCTTGCTCGGGTTGTCGATCGGCCACGGCGGCCGCTCGCTGGCAACCGAGGTTTCCCCGTGCCCGCCAGCCAGCCAGCCGAACAGGTAGCGCGGTTTCGCGCCGGTCCAGAGGATGCCGCGCAGAACTGGGTCGAGCGGGTTGGCCTCGACCTCGCAGCCGAGGTCGGCGGCGATCGCTTCGGCGGCGACGTCGGCCTGCTGGGTAGCGATCCCGCCCTGCTTGACCGGGAAGTTGGTGACGTCGCCGACCGCGAAGACGTGGTCCACGCCGGCGACCCGCGCGTGGTCGTCGACCGGGATGAAGCCGTTGGGGTCATACGGCAGCCCCTCGATCTGCCGCCCCTCGAGGCGCGGCAGCGCGATCACCGCGTCGGCTTCGATCTCGTCGCCGGGGACGACCGAGAGCCGGCCGCGCTCGTATTTGACGGGGTGGGTGCCGGTGATTACCTCGATTTCCTGGCTGGCCAGCAGCTCCGCGACCTGCTCGGAGGCGCGGCGGCCGAAGATCGCCAGCGGCCCGTCTTCGGGGGTGACGACGGTTAGCCGGGTCCCGGAGACGCCGACGCGACGCATCTCCGTCGCCGCCAGCAGTGCCAGCTCGTAGGCGGGGAGGGCCCAGCCGAGGCCGGCGGGCATGGTGAAGACCAGGTGCCGCAGCCGGCCCTGCCGCAGCCGCGAAACGATCTCCCGCACCTCGCCCTCATCAGCTACGCCCCAGAAGGTCGCGGCCCCCGGCACCGACCACAGCAGCCGCGCGCCGCAGGCGGCGACCAGGTAGTCGTAGTGGATCTCGTCGCCGTCGTGGGTGCTGGCGCGGCGCAGCGAAGTATCGACAGAGGCAACGTTGGCGAGCCTGAACTCGGCCCCGCAGAGGTCAGCAAGCTGGTCGAGGTCATAGCGAAGGACACGTGAGGCGCCATAAGGCTCGCCCACTGCGAAGGGCCGGTAGACGAAGTCGCTGCGGCCGGCGCAGAGCTCGACCTGCACCCGCTCGCCGGCCAGCTCCCGTAGCGCCAGCGCAGCCTCCAGCGAGCCGACGCCTCCGCCGGCAAGCAAGACCCTGGTTGCTCGCGTGCCCATCCAAGCAAGTGTTCACCCGCTACCGGTTTTTCCCATCCGGGGAAAACCACGTCCTGCATGCGGGTTTTTCCCGGACGACCCTTCCTAAGCGGCCTAAAGTTCGCCGATGTCACTCGCTCAGCTGGCGATTGCGCTGGGGGTCGTCTTCCTCGTCAACCTGTTGCCGGCCTTCGGGCCGCCGACCTGGGCCGTCCTCGTCTTCTTCAGCCTCGACTTCGATTTGCCGGCGGTACCGCTTGTGCTGGGAGGAGCTTTGGCTGCTGCCAGCGGGCGCTTTCTGCTTGCCAACGGCGCACGGCGGCTGCGCCCCCGTCTCTCGCCCGCGCGCCGCCAGCGAATCGCCCGCGCCCAGGCCGCGCTCAGCGCCGACCGCCGCCGCACCGCCGCTGGGTTCGGCCTCTTTGCCCTCTCGCCGGTGCCCTCGGGGCAGCTCTTCGTCGGCGCCGGGCTGATGACGGTGCCGCTGTTGCCGCTGACGGCCGCCTTCTTCGCCGGTCGCCTCGTCTCCTACTCGATCTACGTCAGCGTCGCCACTGTCGCCGAGAAGAGCCTCGGCGACCTTGCGCTGGGTGCCCTCACTTCGCCCCTTGGCTTGATCCTGCAGGTGCTGATGCTGGTGGCGCTCGGCCTGCTCGTTGGGATCCGGCTGCCGGCCGGCCTCGAGTCATCTGAGGGCGGGCGCCCAGCGCCTCGAACTTAGTCGCCCGCGCCGCTGAGCGCGGTCAGCGTCGCCACCACCGAATTGGCGAGGGCGGCGGGGTCGTAGCCGCCCTCGAGGACAGCGCCGAGCGGGGCGCCCCAGTGATTAGCCGCCTCGCGGGTGCGGGCGGCCATTCGCCCGAAGGAGGAGGTCTCGAGCAGGCATCCCGCCAGCGGGTCGTCGCGGTGGGCGTCGAAGCCGGCGGAGACGAGCACTAGCTGTGGCTGGAACTCCTCGGCGGCGGGCAGGGCGACGTCCTCGAGCAGGGGGAGCCAGATGTCCTCGCCACTGCCAGCGGGGACCGGCAGGTTGATCGTGTAGCCCTCGCCGGGTCCGGAGCCGGTGTCCTCGCGGGCGCCGGTGCCGGGGAAGATCCCACCCTGGTGGATGCTGGCGAAGAGGACGTCGGCGCGGTGGCGGAAAATCTCGGCGGTGCCGTTGCCGTGGTGGACGTCCCAGTCGAGGATGAAGACCCGCTCAACTCCGAGCTCGGCGATCGACAGCGCCGCGGCGATGGCGATGCTGTCGAAGAGGCAGAAACCCATCGCCCGCGAGGGCTCGGCGTGGTGGCCAGGCGGGCGCAGCGCGCAGAAGCCCACCTCGGCCTCGCCGCGCAACAGCGCGCGGACCATCTCGCAGGCGCCGCCGGCCGCGTGCAGTGCCGCCTCGTAGGAGGCTTCGCCAGCGTAGGTGTCGGCGTCGATCACACCGCCGCCGGCGCGACAGAGCTCGCGGATCGCCTCGACGTACTCGGGCGGGTGGACCAGCGCCAACTCCTCCTCGCTCGCCGCCGGCGCCTCGCGCCGCTCCCAGCCCAGCCAGTCACGCTCGGCCAGCGCCGCCTCGATCGCCCGCAACCGCTCCGGGTTCTCCGGATGTCCATACAACCCCTCCCGCGGATCATGCTCGAGGGAGGAGGGATGGCTGAAATAGAGCATCGCGTCAATCGCTTCCAGTTCCGTGGTTCCTTTGTCCGGCTATAGAGGACAAAGGAACCACGGAAACGCTAGAGGACGAAGCGCTGCGGGGGGCGATGCCCCTCCTCCGGAATTGACGCACCTCGCTTCGCTCGGAGCGAACATGCAGCGCAGCCTCCGGCCGCGCAAGAAACAGATTGCATATCGCCGAACATTCCTCCGGAGCGGCATCGGCCCCTCCCCCAACAGAGCTCCAAGGGACGCAAAAGCAGTTCCGTGGTTCCTTTCGGACGCATATCGTCTGAAAGGAACCACGGGATGCGGGAAGCACGGGACCAAGCGAAGTTGTGGTTCCTTTTGCACCTATACCGTCCGAAAGGAACCACGGAAGCTGGATAGCTGCACCAGGGGCCATCCCATTTGACGGAATGGGTGGGCGGAGCTCTAGAGGACGAATTTGGTGAGCAAGGCGAGGATAATCAAGGTCTGGATGGCGAGAGCAGTTTCCATCTTTCCTTTCCGGCGGATTTGAGCGGTTTCATTGGTTTCAGTGGGTTAAAGACTGTGAGTCCTAAGACTTATAGTCTCTATTGAACCTTGAGTCAACCTCTATGACGATCATCGGAGATAGTTCACGCTGTGCCGCCGTACTCCGACGACCTAGAGAGGGCGTTGATCGCCTTGGGCCAGGCCATCCACGAGGCCAGGAGAGCGAAGAATTTGACGCAGGAAGAGCTTGCCCTGCGGACGAATCTCCACGTGACTTACATCGGCGTCATCGAGCGCGGCCAGCGCAACCCGACCTGGGGTGTGGTCCGCAGGATCAGCTACGCGCTGGATGTTCCCCTGCCCGAGTTGGCGCGTAGAGCTGAAGAATTCGAGCTAGGAAAACGGCGCTGAGCTGAGCGCTTAGCTCAGGCGTGGATGAGCCCGTTCGCGAGCGCGTAACGCGTCAGCTCCGGGCGGCTGGAGAGGCCGAGCTTCTGCTGGATGTGGGCTCGGTGGGTCTCGACGGTGCGGACGCTGAGGGAGAGCTGCTCGCCGATCTCGCGGTTGGTGTGGCCAAGGGCCATCAGCTTGAGGACATCGGTCTCGCGAGGGGAGAGGGTGGGCCGCTTTTCGGTGCTGTCCTCGCCTTGCAGGCCGGCGGCCACTGCGGCGGCGAGGTGGCGCTCGCCCTTCGCGGCGGCGCGCACCGCCTCGATCAGCTCCAGGTGGGCGGAGTCCTTGAAGAGGTAGCCGCAGGCACCGGCCTCGAGGGCGCGCTGCGCCAGGGTCAGATCGCGCTCCATCGTCAGTAACACGATCTGCGTTTCCGGCACTTCCTTGCGCAGCTCCGGCACCGCGTCGATCGCCAGCCCGTCGGGAAGGTTGATGTCGAGGACGAGCACCTTCGGTTTCTTCTCGGCGGCCGCTGCCCGGGCCTCGGCGAGCGACCCGGCCTCGCCGACCACCTCGAGATCCTCCTGTCCTTCCAGCAGCGCCCGCAAGGCGCCACGCACGACCGCATGGTCGTCGGCGAGGAAAACGCCGATCTTGGCCTCCTGCTCAGCGCTCACGGGGCGAGCGTAGCGAGTTGCGGGGCGCCCGCAGGAATCGCCGCCTGGCAGACTGAGCGGCAGGAGTGCTGATGGAGAGCGGCGAGAGGCAGATAACCGTCGTCCTCGCGGACGACCACAACGTCATCCGCACTGGTCTGCGGGCGATGCTAGAAGGGGAGGATGACCTGCGGGTGATCGGCGAGGCGGCCGATGCGCCGAGTGCGCAGAAGCTGGTCCGGGACCGCCGCCCCGACGTCCTCGTCCTCGACCTGCAGATGCCGGGCGCCGAGCCCACCCGCGACGTGCCGACCCTGCGCGAGGAGGTGCCGTCGACCGCGATCGTCGTCCTCACCATGCAGAGTGATCCGCGCCGGGCGCGCGACCTGTTGCGGGCCGGCGCCTCCGGCTACGTGCTGAAGCAGGCAGCCGAGCGGCAGCTGACCGAGGCGATCCGCACCGCCGCCAGGGGTGGCTCCTACATCGATCCCGAGCTCGGCGGCCAGGTGGCGCAGCTCGGCGCCGACCCGCTGGAGGCGCTCGGCGACCGCGACCGCGAGCTGCTGCGGCTGCTCGCCCTCGGCCACACCAACCGCGAGATCGGCGAGCAGCTCTACCTGAGTGTGCGCGCGGTCGAGGTCAATCGGGCGAAACTGCTGGAAAAACTGGGGCTGGAGTCGCGGCCCGAACTGGTCCGCTTCGCGATCGCCCACGGCATCATCGAGACCGGCAGCGACGTCGCCGGCTGAGGGCTATGGAGTGCTAGCGCTCTTGTAGCGGCACCCGGGCGGCGATCTCAGTCCCCTTGCCGGGCTCCGAGGCAACCTCGATCTCACCGCCTAACAACTCGATCCGCTCCCGCATCCCGGTCAGGCCGCGCCCCACGCTCGCCACGCCCGGGTCAAAGCCGTCGCCGTCGTCGCTGATTGAGATGCGGATCTCGCCGCCGCTCTCCTTCGCGGTGAGGTTGACGTGCGAAGCGGAGGCGTGCTTGACCACGTTGGTCAACGCCTCCTGCACGAGCCTGTAGACGAGCCGCTCCTCGTTTCGGCCCGGCTCCGCCGCGAGCTCGATCGCGGTCTCGACTTCGAGCCCGCCGCGCGCCGAATTCTCTTCCGCCAGCGCCTCGAGCGCTCCCGCCAGGCCGAGCCGCTCCAGTGGTGCCGGACGCAGGTCGTTGATAAGGCGGTTGAGCTCGTTGATCTGCTGCTCGAGGCGGGCGACGGTGTCCTCGGCCGCCCACTCGATCCGCCTGGCTCGGTCCTCGCCCCTGCTCTGCAGGGCGGTCGCCAGGCTGATCCGGATTGCCGCCAGCCCCTGCAGGGCGTCGTCATGGAGCTCGCGGGCCCAGCGCTCGCGCTCTTTCTCGGCCGACTCGACCTGCTGTTGCAGCCGCTCCGACTCGACCGTCTGGGCGGTCGCGACCGCAGTCGCGGCGCTGGAGGCGAAGGACTGCAGCAGGCGCAGGTCCTCCTGGTCGAACTCGCTTCCCTCCGCTTCGCGGTCGAGTGCGACCAGGCAGCCGACGGCACGGCCACGAAAGAGCAGCGGCACGACCAGGGCCGTCTCGGCTCCGACCTTCTCCCGCAGCCGCCCCTCCGAGAGCGGGGAGCCACGCTCGAGTCGCTGCGAGACGCGGTCTTCCATCGCCGCCCCGAAGACCGAGTCGCTGATCGGGATCGTGAGGTCGCCGATGTCGTTGTCGATCTGGCCGGCGTTGGCGGCGACGAAAAGGTGGTCCTCCCGGCGCAGGAGGACCAGCAGCGCCCGCGCGTCGACCAGCGCCCGCGCCCGCTTCACGATTAGGTCGAGGACGCGCTCGACGTCGGTCTCGCCGCCGACGGTGCGGGCGATGTCGACCGAGGTCTCGGCCTGCCGCAGCGCCTGCTCGGTCTCGGCCTCGCGTTCGCTGAGAGTGGTGTAGAGGCGGGCGTTCTCGATCGCGATCCCAGCCCAGCCGGCGAGGGTGGTCGCCGCCACCTCGTCGCTCTCGTCGAATTCCTCGCCGCCCTGCTTCTCGGTCATGTAGAGGTTGCCGTAGGTCTCGCCACGCACCGTGATCGGTACACCGAGGAAGGAGTGCATCGGCGGGTGGCCTGGTGGGAAGCCGTAGGCGTGGGGGTGATGTTCGACGTCGCGCAGGCGCAGTGGGGCTGGCTCTCGGATCAGCTCGCCGAGGACGCCGCGGCCGCGCGGCAGGTTGCCGATCTCGCGCTGCATCCGCTCGTCGATGCCGACGTTGATGAAGCGTTCGAGTTCGCGCCGCTCCGGGTCGAGCACGCCGAGCGCCGCGTATTTGGCCCCGGTCACTTCCCGCGCCGCTTCCACCACCGAGAGCAGCACCACCTCGATGTCGAGCTCGGAGAGCAGGTGGCTGCCGACGTCGATCAGGCGCCGGAAGCGCTCCTCCCCAATGTTTTCGGTGGACGGTTCCGAAGTCATTGCAGCCGAATACTCCCACCAATCCACCCAATTTGGGCAGGGGCGGCGGGGGTGACATCGAATGGCACGCCATGGACCGCAAGCTGGACGTCGGCGCGACGTTGAACGAGGTCTTCGATACCTACCGCGACCAGGCGGGAGTGCTGCTGCCGGTGGCCTTCTGGCTGTTCCTCGTGGTTGCGATCGTCAACGGCCTCACCGCCGGCAACTTCTCGCT
This sequence comes from Solirubrobacterales bacterium, assembly GCA_035688445.1. GTDB lineage: Bacteria > Actinomycetota > Thermoleophilia > Solirubrobacterales > 70-9 > VAYN01. The sequence goes on from DASSNA010000017.1 coordinate 10,755, forward strand.
GTTTTGGGTGGGGCTGATCGTCAGCCTCGCGGTCGGCACGCTTTATCAGGGGATGGTCGTGAACCTGGTCAACGACCTCCAGGACGGCCGCCGCGACTCCTCGGTCGGCGATCTGATGCGCTCTGCGCTACCCGTTCTTGCGCCCCTGATCGGCGCCGGCATCCTCGCCGGCTTCGGTATCGGCTTCGGCTTCGTGTTGCTGATCGCGCCTGGCCTCTACCTGGCGACGATCTGGGCCGTGATCGCGCCGGCGATCGTGATCGAGCGCCGCGCCATCTTCGATGCCTTCGGCCGCTCGCGGCAGCTGGTGAAAGGCAACGGCTGGCCGGTCCTCGGCACGATCGTCGTCGCCTACGTGATCGCGATAGTTGCGACGCTGGCCTTCACCGCGATCGGGGGCGCCATCGCCAACGGCCCTCTGGTGCGAATCGTCTTCAGCGCCCTCGCTTCGACCCTGGCCGCCCCCATTGGTGCCCTGGTGGCGGCGATCCTCTACTTCCGCCTGCTGCCTCTGCAGAGCGAAGGCGGAGCGGCGCCAGCCGTGCCTCCCGCTCCACAGCCTCCTACGCCGCCCGCGGTGTAGAGCCCCACCGACTAGTGCCGCAGCAGCCCGGCGACGGCTTGGGCCAGGCGCGCGCCGCGTGGGGTCAGCTCGTACTCGGTGTGGGGTGGGCGGCCGGGGATGAGCTTGCGCTCGACGATTCCGGCCGCCTCCAGTTGCTCGAGGCGCTCCGAGAGGGTGGTGGGGGAGACGCCGGGGAGGGACTGGCGGAACTCGTTGAAGCGGGCGGCGCCGCTGGAGCAGGCGTAGATCGTCGCCATCGTCCAGCGGCGCTCGAGCAGCCCCGCGGCGGCGCGGAGCTCGGTCGGGACCGGGTTGCAGTTGCGGCAGCGGGGGCTCATCGATGACTCCTCGTAGAACCGACCATTGTCTACGCCGTTGCCGCCGGATGCCCCTTCTCCGCCGGCTCCAGCGCCAGCCCCAGCACCTCGTCGATGCTCATCACCGGGTGGAAGGTCATCTGCTCGCGCACCTCGTCGGGGACCTCGTCGAGGTCGCCGCGGTTGCGCTCGGGCAGGATCACCTCGGTCAGCCCGGCGGCGTGGGCCGCCAGCACCTTCTGCTTGAGCCCGCCGATCGGCAGCACCCGGCCCTGCAGGGTGACCTCGCCGGTCATACCGACCGTGTGCTTGACCGGCCGCTCGGTCAGCAGGCTGACCAGCGCCGTGGTCATCGCCGTGCCGGCGCTGGGGCCGTCCTTTGGGATCGCCCCGGCGGGCACGTGCAGGTGGAACTCGCGCTGGAA
>DASSNA010000022.1:0-19176 GCA_035688445.1 Solirubrobacterales bacterium
CGCAAAGAGATCGAGGCGACCTTCGACCACGGCGAGAACGACGGCTACGGCCTCTGGCTCGACGCCGCGATCAAGGACAACCCCGTCTACACCGAGCACTGGGCCGGCAAGCGCGACGTCACCGTCCGCATCGAGGCCGACCAAATCGTCATCCGCCGCGCCGGCGAGCCGCAGAGTTCCAACGGCAACAGCGGCGACGAGTCCGACGACTCGGACGAGTAGCTACACCGGCAGCTGTCGTCCGCCGGCGAAGTCGGTCGCGCCGCGTAGGTACAGCCAGAAGGCCGCGTCGGCGAGCGCCTGCGAGTCGCCGTCGATCGATGGGGCGATGTCGATCGCCACCTGCTGGCACCAGTCGGTGCCCTCGCCGTAGAGGTCGGCTAGTTCAGCCGCGGTAAAAGTCGGCCCAATCCGTCGCCGCAGCTCGTCCCGGATCGCATTGACGACGCGGTCGGCGAGGCGGCGCTGGCGCGAGTCCTCGATCGCCTGCAGCGCCCGCCTGCCCTCCTCCCATTGGAAGAGCGCGTTCTCGAGTGGATAGGCCACGGGCCGAGCTTACCCAGCCGCCGTTGCCGGCAGTCAGCCCTGCGCGGGGGTGTTGGGGATTTCGCGCAGCGGCGCGTTTTCCGGGCCGCAGTTGCTCGGATCGAGCTGCCCGTTGACTTTCCAGACGGTGATCGGGCCGCTACGCACCACCGGGCTCACTGCCCCCTCCCCATCCAGCCACCGATGCTCCGGCGAGGGGATCGGTTCGCTCGGGTGGATGAAGTTGAGGAAGGGGGCGGTGACGAGGTAATCGAGGTCGGCTGCGTTGACGGCAACGCGGAAGCCGGCGCAGGTGGGGATCGCGTTGAAGGCGCCGTGGGGACCCTCTTCGCCCAGGTACTGGACGTGGTTGCTGAGGTCGGTGCCGTAGAAGCCGTAGCTGGCAAAGCCGGCGGTGGTGCCGACGAGGCCGATGCGGGCGTCGTGGAGGCCGCGCGCCCAGCGGTAGGCACTGTCCAGGCCCATCCCCGGGATTTGCTCCGCGCGCGGGCCGTCGTTGGCAAAGCGCTGCTTCAGGTAGTGGCGCTGGAGCGGATAGCCGATTGCGATCAGGAGGAGGGCGAGAGCCGCTGCCGCGCCGGCGAGCAGCCCGACGCCGGCGCGACGGGAGCGTAGGAGCATCCACGTCGCCGCAACGAGCACCAGCAGAGCGACCAGCGCCAGGGCGAAGATCCGCCCTTTTTCATGCAGCGACTGGTCGGGGCGATTGGTGACGAGGAAGACCAGCACCAGGGCTCCCAGTAGCCACCACTGGCGCCGCGGCGGGTCGAGCTGGCGGGGTAGCGGCACGAGGACGATCCCCGCCAATAGGGCGGGGATCACGTAGCGGATGTTGATCCCGAAGCCGACCGGTTCCCCCTCCGCCCCGGCGGCGCTGAGGGGCGTGAAGAGGTAAGCGACGAGGCCAAAGAGAGCAGCGGCGCCGACCCAGCGGATGATGCGGTCGCGGCCGCGCAGGACCGCCCATAGTGCCGCCGCGGCGGCCGCGAAGAGGATCATGGGCCAAAGCGAGCCGAAGGCCTCGTGCAGGGCCGGGGAGAAGTAGTGGCGCCAGATGCCGGTGTCGGTGGCGTAGTGGGCGATCGTGAAGTCGGGGCGCCCTTCCTGCAGGCGCTCGGGGTGCGGCAAGGAGATCGGCCCCAGCGATTTGACCTCGGGGAGCGGGTTGCCGGCAACGACGAGGTTGCGCAGGTACCAGAAAGCGCCGCCGGCGAGCGCCGGCAGGAACCACCACCCCGCTGCCGCCCAGCGCCGTCCCTGCGGCGCCAGCACCACCACCGCCACGCTCAGCGCCGCCGCCATCGCCAAGCCGGTCACCCGCGTCCCCGCCGCCAGCCCCGCAGCCAACCCAGCCGCCGCAACCGCCCACCGCTCCATCCCCCCCAGGTGTGGTTGAGCTTTGTCCCGCATAGCGGAACGAAGCTCAACCACACCCTTGAATGGGGGGGTGCGGTGGGACCAGGCCTCGACCAGGATCGCGATCGAGGCCAAGAGCAGCGCTGCGGCGGCGAGGTCGTTCTTGGCGGCGCCGGGGTCGCGGACGACCAGGGTGTGGCACTCGAGCAGGATCGCGGCGGCGACCGCGGTCAGTGCTCCGCGACCGTACGGCCTACCGACGCAGTAGGCGGCGAGGAACGCCACCGCCAGCCAGCCGAGGTTGAGGAACAGGCTCAGCGTGTCCCTGCCCGTCAGCAGGATCCCCACCGCGTGCAGCAGTTCTGAGTTCTGCGGATAGAACCAGTTGGTGAAGACCGTCTCGACGTGGTGCATCCCGACCACGGAGTGGGTCTGTGCCATGTCGACCGCGAAGGGGAGGTGGTACCAGAGCGAGTCAAAATTGAAGATGCCGCGATCCCAGGCGTGCTGGGTGGTGATGCCCCAGCTGAAGACGGTGATGGCGATTACCGCGGCCATGACGAGGAGCAAGACGAGCGGTTCTGGGCCGGCGGGTCCTGTCACGGCAGGGGACCCACCACCCCTTCCGGTAGCTAAAGCTTCCTCAGGGGTGGTCCCCCCTACCGCGCCACCCCCCGGCAGTAGCCACGCAACTAGACCAAGTAGGACCGAAGCCGCTGCGAGGGCGCCGGCGTAGAAGAGACCGACGAGCCCTAGCAACTCCGAAAGCCAGATGACGAGAGCAATTGCGGTGACCGCCTCCACCAAGCGGGCTGGGGCGCCTTGCCAGGTGGGCAGGAGGCGCTGGCGCAGGCGGTAGGCGCTGAAGGCGATTGGGAGGGCGACCAGGGCCAACTGGGCGGCTCCCAGGAGGTAGGAGCCGAGGTCAACCATTGGTGGTCCCCAGGCGCTTCAGCCGCCGAGGTTGCCGTGGATCACGGCCGGCGTCTCGCCTTCGGCGACCATGCCCTGGGCCCGCGCCTCGCGCTCGACTATGAGCGGGTCTGCGGAGGACTGGATGCGATCGTGAAGGTGGCGATTCTGGTGTTGGAGTTCGTGCAGCTTCTCTTTGGCTGCGGTCGTCCCCGTGTAGGTCTTGACAAAGTCGATCGCTGGGTTCAGGTAGGAGTAGAGGACAGCAAAGAGGACGACCGTAAGGGCGATCCGCCCGACTCGGTCCCACTTGATCCGACTCGGCCCACTGCGCGCCGCGGGACGCCGTTTCCGCGCCGCCGGGCGCCTGCGGGCGGGGGCGGGCCGCCGGGCGGCGTGAGCGCTCGCTGCCATACCCGGTGCTACGCGGCCGGGTCCCGCTTTCCTGCATTTAGGCTCGTTGCTGGACGAAAGCGTTCAGGCCCGGGAACTGCGCGGCGCCGCCCAGCTCCTCCTCGATCCGCAGCAGCCGGTTGTACTTGGCGACCCGGTCCGACCGCGAGGGGGCGCCGGTCTTGATCTGCCCGGCGCCGGTGGCGACGGCGAGGTCGGCGATCGTCGTGTCCTCGGTCTCGCCCGAGCGGTGCGAAATCACCGCCGTGTAGCCAGCCTCGCGGGCAGTGCGGATCGCCTCCAGGGTCTCACTCAGGGTGCCGATCTGGTTGACCTTGACCAGGATCGAGTTGCCGACGCCGAGCTCGATGCCGCGGCGCAGCCGCTCGGGGTTGGTGACGAAGAGGTCGTCGCCAACCAGCTGCACGCGCTCGCCGAGGCGCTCGGTCAGGAGCTTCCAGCCGTCCCAGTCCTCCTCATCCATCCCGTCCTCGATCGAGAGGATCGGGTAGCGCGAGCAGGCGCCCTCCCAGTAGGCCACCATCTCCTCGGAGGAGAGGGTGCGGCCCTCGTGCTCGAGGTTGTAGGCGCCGCCTTCGAAGACCTCGCTGGTGGCCGGATCGAGGGCGATGAAGACATCGCTCCCCGGCTCGTAGCCGGCCGCCTCGACGCCGGCCAGAACCGCCTGCAGCGCCGCCTCATTGGAGTCGAGGTTCGGCGCGAAGCCGCCCTCGTCGCCACCGGCGGTTGAGAGGCTCTGCGAGGAGAGCGACTTCTTCAGTGCGTGGAAGACCTCGGCGCCGATCCGCAGGCACTCGGAAAAGCTCTCTGCTCCCGCTGGGACGACCATGAACTCCTGGAAGTCGACCGAGTTGTCGGCGTGGGCACCACCGTTGAGAACGTTCATCATCGGCACCGGCAGCAGCACCGGCTCACCGCCGCCGTAGAGCTCGGCGAGGTAGCGGTAGAGGGGCTGCTGCGAGTCGGCAGCAGCCGCCTTGGCAGCGGCCAGGGAGACGCCCAGCAGCGCGTTGGCCCCGAGCCTGCCCTTGTTCGGGGTCCCGTCGAGCTCGATCATCGTCCGGTCGAGCGCGCCCTGCTCGGCCGCCCGGGCCCCGGTCAGCGCCTGCGCAATCTCGCCGTTGACGTTGGCGACCGCCTGGCCGACGCCCTTGCCCGCCCAGGCGCTCCCGCCGTCGCGAAGCTCAACAGCCTCAAACTCGCCGGTCGAAGCGCCCGAAGGCACCGCCGCCAACCCCCGCGCACCCGACTCCAGCACGACTTCCACCTCGACGGTGGGGTTGCCGCGCGAATCGAGAATCTGGCGCGCGTGGATCGAAGAGATGGCGCTCACGGAGGCGGCAGTTTATTCAGCGGGCGGCCGCTGCGCTGCGCGACCGTTAGCGGTTCATTCGCCTTGGTAGTTGGCGCACTGCTGCACCACGAAGCCCTTGACGCAGTGGGTCCGAGGCGGCCATTTGGTTTCGAGTTCCACGTCTGCCTTGTGGAACAGCTCGAACGGATTCCTGTGTTCGCGGTTGGCCCTTTTCTTCAGCCTGTCTTCGAGGTTTGTAGTCACCAGCGCTTGCTTTACGCGTTCTTCCATGGTGGCTTGCGTGAACCCAGCTTCCCGCAGGGAGTCTTCTTCTTTTTCAAGCGCCTCGGCCATTTGCTGGTCGCTTACCTTGACATTCAAATCTTCCGCCTGCCCAAACGCCCAGATCGCGATGATGAGATCACTCATCACTTCGTTCTTCATCGAGATGTATTCCTCGCTTCCGGGCGGCGGGATTTTCTTCAAGCTCCTGAAGTTGGCCACCTGCTTCATTCCCTGTTCGAACTCGGCTTCGGTGATCGTGCCTGTGCCCTTTGGCGCGTCCTTGACGGTCACGATGACCCTTGAGGGCTTTTCGGGCGCCTTGGGCTTTACGGAAGCCTTGGGAGCCGATCCCCCACTCCCCTGCTTACTTGCAGGTGAAGTAGTGCTCTTGTCAACTTCCGCGGAGGTCGTGTCGGACCCAGAGCCGCACCCCGCTAAAGCGACGACCAGAACGAGCAGGGCGAAGGAGCCGGGGAAGAATAATCCGAGCTTCCAACCCCTCATGGCTACAGCCCGCCCTATTCGCCAGGCGGTTCGGCTTCGGGCGCTTCTTCAGGCGCCGCCGGCGCTTCGGCTGCGGCTTCTTCTTCCGCGGGCGGCAGCGGCCGCTGGACGAAGCCGTCACCTTGCGGTTTCGTGAAGCTCACCGTGCCAGGCAAGGCCGGTTTGTTCATTTTCACCGGCGCTGGGCAGCCAGTCAGCGGTTCTTTCGGATGCGCTTCGTAGCAGGCGGGGTTCGCTTCCGAATTGCGGAGGATTTCAGCGGTATTGGCACAGGGTTCGGTAATGAAGCCCCTCGCGCAAAAAGTCCTTGACTTCCACTTGCTGTTCAGTTCCCGGTAGAACGCGGCGAAGACTTCTTCCTGCCTTTTTTCGGTCAGCGTGGCGCTGACTTCCGCTTTCGCTTCGGCGAAGCTTTTGGTTTTTTCTGGATTCAGTTTGACCACTTCGACGATTAGGTAGGTGTTTTCCACTTTGAGCGGGCCGACAAGTTCGCCGGTAGCGGCACCGTAGATTGGGCCTTTCAGTGATTCGGGCAGGAATTCTTCCTGAACTCCCGGCTGTAGACCGCCTTTTTCGTTCGTGCCTTCGTCGGTCGAGTACTTCTTCGCGACTTTCTTCCAGCTGGCGGGCGAGTGGTCTTTTTCAAGTTCTTTTAGGGCCGCATCCACTTCCGATTTGTCTTCGTTGGCGATCACCCGGACGTCGCGGCTTTCTTTGGTGCTGAACCGTTCCGCCTTTTCTTCATCGTAGGCTTCTTCAAGTTCTTCTTCGGTCGGCACCGGCGCTTCGGCTTTGACTTGTTCCTGAACCTGGGTATTGATTACCTGCAGCTTCACCCGGCGCTGCACTTCGTCCGGAGTGAGATGCGATTTCTTCAGAAACGCCTGCCAAGCAGCTTCAGTGGGGAAGCTCTGTTTTTTGATTTTTTCCAGTTCGTCTTCGACCTGTTTGTCGGTTACCTGGATGCCCATGTCTTCCGATTCGGCTTCGATCCAAAGCGCGTTCGTAAGTTCGTTCATCGCCACTGACATCCGGCGGTAGTAGAACTTTTCACCTGGCTTGGGGGGTTTCCCGCCCGTTTCGGCGACCTGTTGCGCGATCGTATTTTCGACGTCTTCTTCGGTGATGTTGCCCATGTCTCCCGGCAAGCCGGTGACGATCGCGGCGTCTCCCTCGGGAGGAGTTGGGGTGGTGATCCCCTCGGAAGCCGCGACGACCACGAAGAGCACGACGAAGATGCCCCCGAAGAGGATCAGCGCAAAGCGCCCGCGGCCGCTTGACCGATTGCTCTGCCGCCCTTTTGCTCCCATCAATTCGGCAGCATAGTCAAATCTCTTCGCTTAAGCAGGCTTAAGGCGTCAAGGTCTCTTTAAGCTGCCGCCGCCTCGGCCGTTCGTCGTGCCTCGCGCAGCCCGGCGGCTATCGCCAGGACCGCGGCGAGGCGCTCCTCCGGCTCGCCGGCAACCCGGATCGCCGCCGTCTGCTCGCGCCATTCGTAGACCGCGCCCTCAACCTGCTCGGCCAGCACGCCGGCGGCCTCGGAGTTGAGTTCGACTCCGGTGACGCTGAGCCGACCGCCGCGGAACTCGACGCTGCGGGCGCCGGCCAGCCCCAGTTCGATCCGCGCCCGTTGCAGCTTCAGCAGGTTCTCGGCCGGCGGCGGCACCTGCCCGAAGCGGTCCTCGAGCTCGTCGCGGATCGCCCGCAGCTGTCCGGTCTCGCGGGCGGCGACGATGCGGCGGTGGACGTCGATCTTCGCCGCCTCGAAGGGGACGAAGGTGGCCGGCAAGTAGGCATCGACCGGAACGTCGAGGCGGACCGGCTCCGGTGCCTCTTCGCCCGACTCGCCTTCGGCCCCCGCGGCCTCGGCGACCGCCTCGTCGATCATCTGGCAGTAGAGCTCGAAGCCGACCGCGGCGACGTGGCCGGACTGCTCGTCGCCGAGCAGGTTGCCGGCGCCGCGGATGTCGAGGTCGCGCATCGCGATCCGAAAGCCGGAGCCGAGCTCGGTGTGGTCGGCGAGGGTCGAGAGCCGCGCCGCCGCCTCCTCGCTCAGCGCCTCAGCGGAGGGGTAGAGCAGGTAGGCGAAGGCGCGCTCGCGGGAGCGCCCGACCCGGCCGCGGATCTGGTAGGCCTGCGAGAGCCCAAGCTGGTCGGCCCGCTCGACGATCAGCGTGTTCGCGGTGGGGATGTCGAGACCCGACTCGATGATCGTCGTCGTCACCAGCACGTCGGCCTCGCCGCGCAGGAAGGAGAGCATCGTCTCCTCCAGCGCGTTCTCCTCCATCTGCCCGTGGGCTTCGAGAAAGCGCGCCGCCGGCACCAGCGCCCGCAGCCGCTCGGTCGTTTCCGGCAGCGAGTCGATCCGGTTGTGAAGGACGAAGGCCTGCCCCTTGCGCTCGATCTCGCGGTTGACCGCCTTGCTCACTAGGTCCTCGTCGTAGGGGCCGACGTAGGTGCGTACCGGCCGCCGCCCCTCCGGCGGGGTCTCGATCACCGAGATGTCGCGCAGCCCCGCCAGGCTCATCTGCAGGGTGCGCGGGATCGGCGTCGCCGAGAGCGCCAGCACGTCGACTTTCAGCTTCAGCTGGCGCAGTAGCTCCTTCTGTTTGACCCCGAAGCGCTGCTCCTCGTCGACGACGACGAGGCCGAGGTCCTTGGCGCGGACGTCGCGCGAGAGCAGCCGGTGGGTGCCGATCAGGATGTCGACCTTGCCGGCCTCGAAGTCTTTGAGGACCGCTTTGACCTCCGCTGGCGGGCGCAGGCGAGAGACTCCCTCGACCCGGAAGGGGAGGTCGGCGAGGCGCTCGCGGAAGGTGCCGAAGTGCTGCTGGGCGAGGATCGTGGTCGGCACCAGGACCATCACCTGCTTGCCGTCGGAGGCTGCCTTGACGGCGGCGCGCAGCGCCACCTCGGTCTTGCCGAAGCCGACGTCGCCGCAGACCAGCCGGTCCATCGGCCGCTCGGCTTCCATGTCCCCCTTCACCGCCTCGATCGCTTCGGCCTGGTCGGCGGTCTCGCGGTAAGGGAAGGCGGTCTCCATCGCGATCTGCCATTCGCCATCGGGCGGGAAGGGATGGCCCTTGCGGGCGCGGCGCTCGGCGTAGAGGTTGAGCAGCTCGCCGGCCAGCGCCCCGGCCGCTTTGCGCGCCCGCGCCTTCATGTTCTGCCAGCGTTTGCCGCCCAGCGCCGAGAGGCTCACCTCATTGCCGGCGCCGACGTAGCGGCTCAGCTTCGCCAGCTGGTCGGTGGGGACGTAGACGCGGTCTTCGCCTTTGTATTCGAGGTAGAGGTAGTCGCGGGTGACGCCGCCGACCTCGCGCGTCTCGAAGCCGGCGAAGCGGGCGACGCCGTGGTCCTCGTGGACGACGTAGTCGCCGACCCGCAGATCGCTGAAGGCGAGGCGGCCGCGGCCCGCACCGGGCGCTGGCTCCTCGGTGCGGCGGCGGTGGACGAGGCGGCGGAAGGGATAGACGGCGAGTTTCAGCTCGGGGCTGACGAAGCCCTCGCGCAGGCGCGCCTCGGCGAAGGAGAGGCCCGGATCGGGCGAGAGGCGGCCGCCTTCGAGCAGGCGCGCGTCGAGGCGGTCGAGCCCGTAGCGGGCGCGCTCGGCCTCGCCGCGGTTGTCGAAGGCGACGACGGTGCGGTAGCCGGAGCGGACCAGTTTCTCCAGCTCGCCCTCTGCCTCTTTGACGCTGCGGGCGGGAGACTCGGCGCGGGCGGCGCGGAAGGCGTCCTCGTCCTCCTCACCGGCAGCGGTGAGCGAGAGCGCGGCGCGGGCGCCGAGCGGCTCGGCGACGTCGACGTAGAGGTGCTGGGCGTCGTCGGCGTGCATCGAGGTGGTCGCGTCCTCCCAGTGGTCGCGCAGCGCCGGCTCGATCTCCTCGGAGCCGATGAGGATGACGGCGGCGGCCTCGGGCACCAGCTCCAGCGGCGCCCGGAAATGCTCCAGCGGCAGCACTTCGGCCAGGTTCGGCGACTCGCCCTCCTCCTCTTCGGCGGCCATCGCCGCCAGCTCGGCGAGCTCACGGTGCTCGGCGTCCATCTCCGCCGCCGGCGCCAGCTCGACCCGCTCCGCCTCGCCCAGCGAGCGCTGGGTAAAGGTCGAGAACCAGCGCATCGACTCGACCTCGTCGCCGAAGAGTTCGATCCGCACCGCCCGCTCCTCGGTCGCGGGAAAGACGTCGAGGATGCCGCCGCGCACAGCGAACTGGCCCCGCTCCTCGACCTGCTCGACCCGCTCGTAGCCGGCGGCGACGAGGTCCTCGGCGACCGCGCCGAGCTCGATCTCCTCCCCCAGCTCGATCGCGAAGCCGGCTGGGCGCAGCGAGGAGTCCGGCACCGCCTCGGCCAGGGCCGGGGCGGAAGCGACGACGACCGCGTCGGTTTCGGCGCCGAGCGCGTCGAGCGCATCGATCCGCAGCCCGACCAGGTGCGGCGGCGGGCTGATGTGGGAGGCATAGCCGGTCCCGCGCGAGGGATAGAGGCGGACCCGGCGCGGCGCCAGGTAGGCGCGCAACTCGGCGGCGAAGTCGCGAGCGGAGCGGTCGTCGGCAGCAACCAGCAGCGCCGGACGGTCAGCGAGGCCGCGCTCGTCCTCCAAGAGCGCCGCCAGCAGCAGCGGCCGCAGCATCGTCGAGGCGCGGACGACCTCGCCTTCCCCTTCGACGCCAGTGCGCGCGCGGGTCATCAGCGCGTGAACGCGCTCGTTCTCGGCGGCGATGTCGACTAGCGGGCGGAGGCTCATAGCATGGGAAATGACCAGATCCGCGGGATCCGGCCGAGACGAGCGATTCTAGATGGGCGCCGGGCTTACCCGAGTGGGTGGTTCGGGTAGGGGAAGCCGCTGGGCGGGGGCAGTGCCCTGTCAACCCATTTCCGCATCGCCGTGTCGCAGATCGCGTAGCCCCAGTTGATCAGCATCGCCTGGGTCTTGTCGTCGAGCTTCTTGAGGCGAGTTGGGACCGCGGCCAGCTCTGTGGTCACTTCTTCTGAGACCGGCAGGCTGGTTTCCAGGCTGTAGTCCTCGACGTCGCTGCGAATCCCCCAGTAGGTCCCGAGTCGGTGCTGGGGGCTGTCCTGTGGCTCCCGGTAGCCGGCGACGATCTGTCGTTTGCGCAGGTCGCCGACCTGGTTGTCGATCACTTTCAGCACCCGGACGGTCTGCGTCCCCCAATCGCGCCAGCGCCAGTTGCGGAAGGGGCCGAGCCTGCCGGTTTCAGGCGGCGTCACGCCACCGCCGTCGCTGACCAGCACGGTCTTGCAACTCTTCCAGGCCGTCTCCAGTCCGAGGTTGTCGTAGACGCCTCCATCGGCGAGGGTCGGGCGGGTGGTGTAAGGGGGTTTCTGCAGACCTTTTCCGCTTTTGGGGGCGTACTGATCGTCGCGCAAGCGCAGTCGCATTGGCGCCAAAACCGGTGGGAACGCCGAGGAGGCGGCAACGGCCACGGCGAGTGGGACGTCCGGCTTCTTGACGAGACCCACCCGGTAGTCGGCCATGAAGGGACGCGAGAAGCGCCAGAGGACGCCTGACTGGAGGTTGGTCGCGTTGATTACGAACCTGGGTCCCTCGTCGTCTGTCGGCAGGTCCTGCAGGGTGGCCCCCTTGAACAGGTGGTCGTCGTATGCGGCGGTAAGGCGCTTGTTGATCGTCACTCCCGGCAGCAGCAGCCCCGCCAAAACCGCCGGCACGTCGATCGTGCGCCCAGCCAGGGCGCGAACCGGAACCACCAGCTCCTCCTTGAAGTTTTCCGCGACCGGGCTCGAGCCGGCGGAGAAGTGCAGCTGCCCCCAGTGCCGCCCGAGCACGGCGGCGGTGATCGAGCCGCCGGAGACGCTCGAGACGCGCGTCAGCCGAGGGAGATAGCCGGCCTCGTTGAGGCGCCAGAGGGCGCCAACGTGGACCAGCATCGCCCGGTAGCCGCCCCCCGAGAGGCAGAGCGCGGTCCCCGTGGTGGGTGGGGGACGGTCGCGATCATCAGGGATCAACCTGACCGGGCTAGCGGCGGGCGGCTCATTCATCGCCCGGCAGTCTCGCCTCCTCCGCCCGGAGAGTCAAAGACACGCTGGTTTTCAGCGCTCAGGGAAGGACGGTGAACGTGCGCTTGGCCGGCTTGCCAACGTTGCCGGCCTTGTCCGTCGCCCGCACTTTGAAGAGGTGCTTGCCTGGCTTCAGCTTCTTGTAGGTCTTCGGCGAGCGGCAGTTCTTGAACTTGCCCTTGTCGAGCTTGCACTGGAAGGTCGAGCCCGCCTCGTTCGCCTTGAACTTGAACTTGGCGGTGGTGCTGGTCGACTTCGCCTTCGGGCCCTTGGTGATCTTCACCGTCGGCGCAGTGGTGTCGGGCGTGCTGCCTCCGCCGCCGCCGTTGCCGCCGCCGCCCGGAGTGGGCGGCGAAGGATCGGCGGGCGTCGCTTGGGGATCCGCCAATTCCGAAGTCCCGCCTTCTTTGGTCTGGGTTGCAGTCACCAGCGTTTTGCCGGGAAGTGCCGGATAAGGAACGCTCCAGTTGCCGCCGGCGTCGGCGGTCGCTTCTTCGAGAAAGGCGCCGAGCTCGCCTTTTTCGGCGCTCGCCTTGCGGAAGACGCGCACGAGCGCGAATGGTTCGGCGGAGCCGCTCGCTTCGGTCTTGCCGGCGGCGGTGACGCTCGGCGGTTCGATGCCGCCGTTGGGCCCGACCGGTTCGGTGCCGGGATTAATCGCTTCGAGGCGGATAAACCGGCCGCCGTTTTCCGCGCCGAGGTTGCGCGCGACTTCGGTGAAGGTGCCTTCGAAGTCGCGGATCTCTATCGCGTCGTCGCCACTGCCAAAGATCCTGTTCTCGGTGCCGGGGACGTCCCCTCCGACCAGGTTTTCGTCCGCCCCGAGCGAGAGGAACGGCTGGATCAGGATCCCCGAGGCTCCCGCGCCGGAGATTTTGTTACCGAAGATTTCGTTGAAATCGTTTTCGATCAAGATGCCTTCTTCGACCGGGTCGACGATTTCGTTGCCTTCGATCAGGTTCCCGATCCCGCTGGCTTCGGTATCGCCCCAGATATGGACGCCGACTTCGGCGCCGGTGATGCTGTTGCCCGCGATCTCCGCGCCGGTGCTGTGGGATTCGATCCCAACCTGCCCCGCCGCGATCGAGTTGTTCACGAACTGGGCGGTGTCGGCGACTTCCGTGATGCCTTCCGAAGAGGCGGAGATTCCCTTGGAGGGCGGGTCGAGACTGGCGCTGCCGTCGAGGCTCCGCCCGATCCTGTTGCCTTCCACCGTTAGGTCGAGCGCGGGTTCTCCGCCGCTGCCAGCGAAGACGCCATTGGTCCCCCCGTGGATCTGGTTGGCCTGACCCGGTTCCGGGCCACCGATCGTGACGCCGTCGGCGCTGCCGACCCTGACTCCGCTCGTCGCCGCTTCGGTGAACGCTTCGCCGTTTGCGTCGAGCCCGATGTAGTTGCCCTCGATCTCGGTGGGGCCCGTTGCCGGCAGCTCTTCTTCGAATTCACTGCCCTGCAGGTCGATCGCGGCCACCGCATTAATCGCTTCGCTGGCGAACACGTTGCAGCCCAGGTCGCATTCCGGGGTTTCCGCTCCTACTTCGCCGACGTTGACGCCGATCTGATCGTCGGTGGCGGGAACGCTGGCGAGCAGTTCTTCCTTGTCAGCGACCACGAGGTCGCGCCCATTGGAAGCAGGCGTGGTCCCGTCCGGCTCGACTCCGAAGTAGTTGCCGAGGACGGTGCCGGAGCTCGCCCCGCGGAGAACGACGCCGCTGTTGGTGTTGCCGATCACGTTGCGGTCGGCGGCCGTGGTGCCGCCGATCACTGCATTGTCTGCATGGGGAGCGACGAAGATGCCGTACGGCTGTTCTCCTGCGCCGCTGGTTCCGTCGAGGTGGAACCCGATCCAGTCTCCTCGGGCTTGGAATTCTTCGGCTTCGACCGCGATCGCGATCTGGGAGCCGCTGATCGCCAGGCCCTCGACCTGCGAATTCGCGGCGCGAACGGCAAGTCTGGATTCGCCGCTGACCTCCACGCATGGACCTTCGACGCCAGCGTCGGTTTCGCAGCGCCCGCCGTCGATCTTCACCTCGTCTTCGATCGTCGGCAGGCTGAAGACGATGGCGATCGTGCTGTCGGCTTTTTTCCCGTCGAAGGCGCTGCTGAAGACGATTTCGTCGTTGACGCTGGTGGAGGCATTGGACTCTTCGATCGCTGCCCGCAGCGTGCATTTGAGGCCGGCGGTGAGGCAACCGCCAACCCCGGGCGCCGCGTCTTCTTCGTCGGCAGTGCTGTTCACTTCATAGACCGCAGCCGAGGCGACAGCGGGGAGCGCGAGGAGGAACAGGGCAGCGAGGAGCGTCAGGGCGACGCGGGGTCGGGCGATCATGCGGGCGACCCTATTCCGCTCAGTCGGATGAAGGCAATCCGGGACCCGTGCGCTGCCACTCGACCTGGCCGCGGCCCTCGGCGGCGGAGCGACCGACCACGTCGTCCCACTCGTGCAGCATCGCCTTCTGGCGGGCGACCGCCTCGGGGGGGTGGGCGGCGACGTCGGCGGCGAGCTCCAGCGCCGCTTGCTCGGTGGCGGCGGCGGGGGCGACGCGATTGACCAGGCCCAGCCGCAAAGCCTCGTCGGCGCCGACCGTGCGCGAGCTCAAGAGCAGATACTTGGCAGCGGCGAGGCCGCAGAGGGTGACGAGGCGGGCCGGGCCGACCGGCACTCCGAGCGCCGCCCCCGGGAAGCGCATCCGCAGGTTGGCGCCGCCGACCCGCATGTCGCAGGCGACGGCGATCTCGGCGCCACCGCCGACCACGTCGCCGTGGCAGGCGGCAATCGTCGGCTTCGGGAAGGCGACGACGGCGTCGTAGAGGTCGGCGAAGAGCTGCATGCGGCGGACCTTGGCCTCGGTGTCCATCTCCTCGCGCACGTCGGCCCCAGCCGAGAGCCCGAGGTGGTCGGCGGAGCTAATCACCAGCACCCACACCGCCTCATCGCCGCGGGCGACCGCGAGGTGCTCGAGCAGCTCCAGCAGCATCTGGGTGTTGATCGCGTTCCGCGCCTGCGGGCGGTCGAGCCGGATCAGCGCCACTCCCTGCCCGTCGACCGAGTAGCTGGTGACCTCGTTCTCGGACGGGGTGCCGTTCTCCGCGCTCATGACTCAGACGCTATTCGTTCGACCAGGCGCTCGGTCTCCTCGGCGGCGGCCCCGATCAGCGCCTCGACCTCGGCCTTCGGCTCGCGGAAGCGACCGAGCACGTAGGCGGCGACGATCTCCGGGTCAGTGGAATCCGGCCGGCCCACCCCAACCCGCACCCGCCAGAACTCGGCGTCGCCGAAGCCGCGTTTGAGGCTCTTGAGACCGTTGTGGCCGGCGAGGCCGCCGCCGATCCGGGCCTGAATCTCCCCGAAGGGCAGGTCGATCTCGTCGTGGAGGACGATAACGCGGTCGAGCGGCACCTTGAGCGAGCCGCGGGCAGGACCGGCCGCGTCGCCGGAGGCGTTCATGAAGGTCTGCGGCAGCAGCAGCGCGACGCGCGGACCGCCCGGCCCCGCCCGGCCTTCGAATAGCTTGGCGCCGAACTTGCTGCGCGGCTTGCCGAGGTCCCAGCGCTCGGCCAGCGCTTCGGCGATGTCGAAGCCGACGTTGTGCCGCGTGCCGGCGTGCTCGGCTCCGGGGTTGCCGAGGCCAATGATGAGGATGCGGTCGCCCTGCTCGCCGCTACCGCGGCGGCGGAACAGCGACAGGAGCTACTCGCCCTCGGACTCGCCGCCCGAGTCGCCGCCGCCCTCGCCCTCGGCGGCAGGCGCGCCTTCGGCGCCGCCCTCCTCGCCCTCGCCGACCAGTTCGGTCTCCTCCTCGACCTCGGGCTCAACTTCTTCGACCCGCGGCGGCGAGAGGGTGACGATCGTGACCTCCTCGGGGTCATCGACGACGAATTTGACCCCGTCGGGGGCGGTGATGGCGGAGAGCTGCAGGGTGTCGTTGATCTCCATCGTGGAGACGTCGACGACGATGTTGTCGGGGATGTCGGTGGGGAGCGCTTCGACGGTGATCTCGCGGGTGACGTGCTCAAGCACGCCGCCGCCTTTGACGCCCGGGGCGGTGTCGGCGCCTTCGAGCTCGAGCGCGACGTCGGCCTGGATCGCCTCGTCGAGCTTCACCTCCATCAGATCGATGTGCTGAAGGCTGCCGCGCACCGGGTGCAGCTGCTCTTCCTTGATGACGACGGGAATCGCTTTGCCGCCGTCGATCTCCAGATCGAAGAGGGCAGCCCCCTCGCCGGTGATGTGGCGGACGTCGCGTTCGCTGACCTGGAACGGCTTCGCCTCCGAGCCGCCCGAGTAGACGACGCCCGGCACGAGCCCGTCGCGACGCATGCGGCGCGAGGAGCGCGAGCCGAAATCGGCACGCGGAGCGACCTTGAGAGTGGAGCGTTTGCTCGCCATCGGACGGGAGAGGATAGAGAAATGAGAGCTGTGACACCCTTCGACCCAGATGACTGACGAGTCGAAGATCCCCAAAGGGCGCATCCGCCGCTCGGCCAAGCTCGGCTCGATCGTCGGCACCCAAGGCGCCCGCTACGCGGGCACGAAGGCAGCCAACCTCGGCCGCACCGAGGAGGAGGGCAAAGAGCACCTCGAACAGCGCCACCTGGAGACGGCGATGAAGATGGTCGGCGCGCTGGGCCAGATGAAGGGCGCGGCGATGAAGCTCGGCCAGTTCGCCTCCTTCATCGACACCGAGTTCATCCCCGAGGAGTACCGCGAGATCTACCAGGAGCAGCTGGCGAAACTGCGTACCGACGCGCCGGCGATGCCCTGGGAGAAGGTCGAGAAGGTGCTGGTCGAGGAGTACGAAGGCGAACCGCTCTCCGAGCTCTTCGCCGAGTTCGAGCAGGAGGCCTTTGCGGCGGCCTCGATCGGCCAGGTCCACCGTGCCGAGCTGCTCGACGGCCGCCAGGTGGCGGTGAAGATCCAGTACCCGGGGATCGCCGAGGCGCTGGAGGCGGACCTGCGCAACGCCGGCACGATCGTGCGGCTGGCGCGGGCGATCGCGCCCGGCCTCGACGCCAAGGCGATCGCCGAGGAGTTGCGCGAACGGGTGATGGAGGAGCTCGACTACGAGTACGAGGCGCAGAACCAGCGCACCTTCGCCCGCGCCTACCGCGAACATCCCTTCATCTACGTGCCGGAAGTGGTGACGCGGCTCTCGCGCCGGCGCGTGCTCGTCACCGAGTTCGTCGAGGGGATGGGCTTCGAGGAGATCAAAAAGCTGCCGCACGAGGAGCGCAGCCGCTTCGGCGAGATCGTCTACCGCGGCAGCTTCGGCTCGATCTACCACCTCCAGCACTTCAACGCCGACCCCCACCCCGGCAACTACATCCTCATGGAGGACGGCCGGGTCGCCTTCCTCGACTTCGGGATGACGAAGAAACTCGACCGCGAGCAGATCCTGCTCGAGCAGCGCGCCTTCGACGCCGCCTCGCGCAACGACCCGGAAGCCTTCCGCCAGGCGCTGCACGACCTCGGCTTCGTCAAGAAGCCGTCCAAGCTCGACGCCGAGCGGCTGCTCGACCACATGCGCGTGGTGGGCGGCTGGTTCGTGATGGAGGACCGGGACCTGGAGATCACGCCACGGCGGGTGATGAAGATCATCGAGGCGACCAACGACCCGCGCTCGGAGTACTTCGACCTGATGCGGCGCGAGTCGATCCCCGCCGACGAGCTGATGGGTAGGCGGATGGAAATCGGCGTCGTCGCCGTTCTCGGCCAGCTGCGGGCGAAGCGCAACTGGCACCGGATCGCCCGCGAGTGGGTTTATGCAGACCCGCCGGCGACCGAGCTGGGCGAGCTCGAGTGGGACTATTTCGAAGAACGCGGGGTCAAGCGCACCCCGGGACTTGCCGAAACCCTCTGACATGAAAAGAATCCGGCGCGGTTGGGCGCTAACCAAGAAAAGCTGGGGGCTCTTGAACGAGCACCGTGAGCTGATCCGCTTGCCGCTCTACGGCGCGTTCGCGACGATCCTGCCGGCGATCGTCTTCCTCGGCCCGGGCCTCTACCTGCTCGACAAGGACACGCTCGCCGGGGCGATCCCGCTGCTGGTGATCGGCGTCTATGCGCTCTCGGTGATCGGCTTCTACTTCAGCGTCGGCCTCGCCGCCTGCGCCGACATGATCTTCCGCGGCCAGGAAGCGACGGTCGCCGACGGCCTCGCCGTCGCCCGCAGCCGCTTCGCCCAGATCTGCGGCTGGGCCGCCGTCTCGACCGCGATCAGCGTGGCGATGGGCGCGCTCGAGAACCAGGGGGGCATTGGCGGCCAGATTGCCGCCCGCCTGGTCGGCATGGCTTGGTCGCTGGTCACCTTCCTGGCGGTGCCGGTGATCGCAATCGAGGGCACCGGCCCGTTCGCGACGATCAAGCGCTCGGCCTCGATGTTCCGCCAGCGCTGGGGTCAGCAGATCACCGGCAACATCGCGATCGGCGGCGCCGTCTTCCTCTTCGGTGTGCTGCCTGCTGCGCTCCTGATCGTGGCCGGCGTCCTGGTCTGGTCCTCGGCCTCGTTCCTCGGTGCCCTGCTGGTCGTGATCGGGGCGATTGCACTGGCGATCGCACTGCTGATCTCGAAGGCGCTCACCGGCATCTTCGGCGTCGCCCTCTACCGCTACGCGCTCGACGGCCAGGCCGTCGGCGGCTTCACCGCCGAGGAGCTGGAGTCGACGGTGAAGGTAAAAGGCGGACGCCGCGGCCAGGCGACGCCGCCCGGGGCAACGCCCGGAACCGTCTAGAGCCGCTCGAACAGACGCGGGTCGTTCGAGCAGATGCCGTGGACGCCGGCCTCGACCAGCTGCTGCATGCGCTGGGGGTCGTCGACGGTCCAGGCGATTAGCTCGACCCCGGCGAGGTCGCAGATGCGGGCGAGGCGCGAGGTAATCAGCGGGTGGTAGACCCACATCGCCTCGACGTTGAACTGCGGCAGCTTCTCGGCGGCGAGACCGGGGAGGCGGGTGCGCATGCCGATCAGGGCGGCGCGCATCGGCAGCCGCGCCCAGCGGCGCGAGGTCCAGTCCTTGGTGACTTTGGGATAGGTCCAGCCGCGCCGCAGCTCCGGGGCCAATTCGAGGATGCGGCGCAGCGTGTGCATCTCCATCGTCGAGATCATCGCCCGCTCCATCAGGCCGCGCTCGCGCAGCGCCTCCACCACCTCCTCCTCGCGGCCGGCCAGCTTGATGTCGAGGTCGATCTCGACCCGGTCTAGCGGCGGCTCGAGGAAGGCGTCGAGCGCCTCGGTCAGCGCCAGCGGCGTCCTCCGCTCGGCGTCCTCCCAGTCGTGAGCGACCACCAGCGGCGCCCGCTGCTCCAGCGGCAGGTGCGCGTCCGGTAGCCAGAGCACGTCGAGCTCGATCGTGTCGACCCCCGCCTCCACCGCCGCGTGGAAGCTCTCGATCGTGTTCCCAGGCGCGATCAGGTCGGCCCCCTTGTGGCCGACCAGGCGCAGCTTGCGCGGCTCGTCAGCCAGGGCGCTCAGAAGAGCTGATTCTCGCCGGCGAAGATCTCCGAGACCGAGTCGTCGGTGAAGATGCGGCGGATCGAGTCGGCGAAGGTGCTGGCGGTGGATAGCACGGTGATGTTGTCCGGGGCGCCGGGGCGCAGCGGCATCGTGTCGGTGACGACGATCTGCTCGATCGCCGAGTTTTCGAGCCGTTCGAAGGCGGGCCCGGAGAAGACGCCGTGGGTGGCGCAGGCGATCACCCGCGCCGCGCCCTCGTCGATCACCGTCTGGGCCGCGGCGCAGAGGGTGCCGGCGGTGGCGATCATGTCGTCGACGAGGACCGCGGTCTTGCCCTTGACGTCACCGACCACGTAGCCGATCTCGGCGACC
>DASSNA010000043.1:0-4137 GCA_035688445.1 Solirubrobacterales bacterium
AAAGGCGAGGAACCCAGGAAGCGAGAGGGACACCCACCCCTCCTTCCGCTCACCTCTTAGCCGGCTCCCTCTCGAGCTCGCGCAAGAGCGCCTTTGACCGCTTGCGCCGCGCGACCAGCTCACTTTCCAGCTTGGCGATCTCGTCGCGGCGGCGGCGCACCAGCTCGAGTTGGCGGGCGGTGTAGGCGAGCGATTCCTCGAGGATCTGGCGCCGCCGGACCGGGTCCTCGACGCCGCCGTGCCACTCGCGCCGCAGCTCCGCCCGGGCGCCCTCGGCTTCGACCAGCTCCTTCAGCTCCTCCAGCGAGAGGCCGAGCAGGTCCTTCAGCCGCAGCAGCTCGGTGAGGCGCTCGACGTCGGCCTCGGCGTAGGTGCGGTGGGTGCGGGCGGGGCGCTCGCGGGACCCCGGGAGAAGACCGATCTCCTCGTAGTAGCGGATCGTCCGCGGCGTGGTGCCGGCGAGCTTGGCGACCTCGCCGATACGCAGCTCGCGCTCGGGTTCCGCGGCGCTCATGGGATCGCCCGGATCTCGCCGGTGATCGCTCCCTCGATCGCCTCGGCCGGCTCGCAGGGAGTCTCCTCGGCGGGCTCGTGCTTCGGTCGCAGCAGCGAGACGCCGGCGCCGAGCACGGAGGTCGCCGCCAGGACCCACAGCGCCTCGTGCATGTTGTGGATGAAGGGGTCGAGCTGGGCGCTGGAGAGCCCCGAGGCGAGGCCGGAGAAGATCGCGAAGAGGACCTCTTTCGGGATCGAGTTGGTGACGATCGCCAGCACGAAGGCGATCGAGATCACGGCGCCGGTGTTCTGCAGCATCGTCCGCGCGCCGGCGGCGATCCCGCGCCGCTCGGTCGGCACCGTCCCCATCATCGCCGCGGTGTTGGGCGAGTTGAACATGCCCGAGCCGATCCCGACCAGGGCCAGGCAGACGCCGCTCTCCCAGTAGGGCGAGTCGGCCTGCAGGGTCGTCATCAGCGCCAGGCCGAGGGCGGTGACCAGCATCCCGGCGGCGGCCAGCATGCGAGAGCCGTGGCGGTCGGCCCAGACGCCGGCGAGCGGCGAGGAGACGAGCATCCCGATCGCCATCGGCGCCAGTTTGATCCCGGCGGTGATCGGGTCGTCCCCCTGTGCCCCCTGGTAGTAGAAGACGAAGATGAACATCAGGGCGAAGCGGGAGAGGCCGTTGATGAAGGCGGCGCCGGTGGCGGCGGCGAAGAGGCGGTTGCGGAAGATCGAGAGGTCGAGCATCGGCGCCCGGCCGCGGTGCTCGATCCAGACGAAGAGGGGGAGGAGGATCACGGCGAGGACGAGGCTGCCGATCACCAGCGGGTCGTTCCAGCCGGAGATGCCGCCGCGCGAGATCCCGTAGACGAGGCCGGTGAGGCCGACGACGAAGGTGAGGGTGCCGGCGAGGTCGAAGCCGCGGACGGTGTCGGGGCGGGCGAGCTCGCGGAGGACGAGGGCGCCCCAGAGGCCGCCGGCCAGGGCCAGCGGGACGTTGAACCAGAAGACCCAGTGCCAGGAGATCGCGACCAGGGCGCCGCCGAGCACCGGGCCGATCACGAGGCCAATCGCGGCG
Source organism: Solirubrobacterales bacterium (assembly GCA_035688445.1). Lineage (GTDB taxonomy): Bacteria > Actinomycetota > Thermoleophilia > Solirubrobacterales > 70-9 > VAYN01. The sequence goes on from DASSNA010000043.1 coordinate 1,577, forward strand.
ACCATCGTGTTGGTCCCCATCGCCAGGCCGAGCTGCTCGCGCGGGAAGGCGTCGGTGACGAGTGCGGGCCCGTTGGCGAAGATGAAGGCGCCGCCGACGCCCTGCACGATCCGCCAGAGGATCAGCTGGGTGCCGTCGGTGGCGAAACCGGCGCCGAGCGAGGCGAGGCCGAAGATCGCGAAGGCGCCGACGAAGGCGCTCTTGCGGCCGAAGAGGTCGGAGAGCCGGCCGGCGGTGAGGACGAGCACGGTCGAGGAGATCATGTAGGCGAGGATTACCCAGACCAGTTCCAGCAGGCTGGTGCCGAGCGCCCGCTCGAGGTCGGGCAGGGCGATAATCAGCGTTCCCGAGTTGGTTGCCACCAACAGCATCCCGAGGCTGGTGCAGGAGAGGGCCCACCACTTGTAGTGCTCGTGCTCGGCGTCGACCCCCGCGCGCCCGCTGAATCTCTTTCTTACGTTCACGTCAAATATGGTAGCAGCCACCGCCTTGGGTTGGAGGAAGTGTCTCCTCGGCCTGTAGTAACAACTATGCGACAGGCGCCGCACACATTTAGGTACAGCAGCGGCTCTATTTAGGATGTCGGTTCGATGCGGCGCACCCTTCGATCAGTCCTTGCCATTGCCCTGATTCTCAGCCTCGCGCTCCTTGCCGGCTGCGGCTCCGGTGGCGACTCGCATGCCTCGGCAGGCGGTTTGCCGAAGGAAATAGTGATCGGCGCCGCGATCGCCAAGAGCGGCTACCTGGTCCCCTACGACGCCAACATCGCCGCGGTCGAACAGCTGGTCAAGGAAACCAACGCCCACGGTGGCATCGACGGCTCCAAGATCCGTTTCGTCTCTGCCGACAACCACTCCGAACCCCAACAGCAGCTCGTCGCCGTCCAGAAGGTGATCGAAGATGGTGCCGACGTCCTCATCTTCAGCTGCGAAGTACCGATCGCCGCCGCCGGCGCCCCGATCGCGGAAGAACACAACCTGCTCAACTTCACCCTCTGCGCTAGCGAACCCGGCTACGGCCCGCCCTACACCGGCCGACTCTCCTTCAGCGCCAACCGCAGCCTTATCAGCGAGGCCTCCACCCGCGCCACCTTCCTCTGGCAGCGAGGCATCCGCCATCCCTTCGAGCTGACCGACACCCAGATCCTGCTCGGCCGGATCGACCAGTTTGGTTTCGAAAAGACCTTTGAGCACCTCGGCGGCAAGCTCGCCGGGCAGGCCGACTTCAAGAACGAAGACCTATCGATCGCCTCCCAGATTGCCGAGATCAAGCACTCCGGCGCCGACGCGATCAACATCAGCTCCTATCCGCCGGGGGGAGCCGCGGCGATAAAGCAGATCCGCGCCGCCGGCATCGACCTGCCAATCACCGGGCCGAGCGCCTTCGACGGCACCTTCTGGCTGAAGGCGGTCCCCGACACGAAGAACATGTACGCCACGCTCAACGGCTCCGCTTATGACCCGACCAACGCCCGGACGGCCAAGCTCTTCGAAAGGCTGAAGCGCGCCGGGGTCAACACCGACGTCTCCGGCAACCTGCTCGCCTCCTACGCTGCCGGTCAGCTGATCCTCGACGCGATCCGCGAAACCAGCACCACCGACGGCGCCAAGCTCGCCAGCGCCCTCGAGGCAAAACCACACCAGACGGTGATGGGGCCGCTTAGCTACACGCGTGACGATCACCTACCCTCGGGTCCTTGGTACATCTACGAATACCCCGAGCGCAAGCCGAAGCTCCTCAAGCGGGTCACGCCCGCTTACGTGCCCGAATACGAACAGTAGGCCACTCGGTGAGTTGATTGGAGCCGGAGAAGCCCGCCTCTGGGGGTCGCCGCAAGAACTTTGGTCGCCCCAAGCGGCCCTCTGTAATAGACCTCGACGGACTCCGCCGGCCTGAGCGCGGCGGCCAGGTCCCCCTCTACTACCAGCTTGGCGAGATCCTCAAGGAGAGGCTCGAGAGGGATGACTGGGAGCCCGGCACTTTGTTTCCCTCGGAGCGAGAGATCGAAGAGCACTTCAGGGTCTCGCGCGCCGTCGTTCGCCCGGCCCTCAGCCTGCTCGAACGTGACGGAGCGATCTACCGCCGCCGCGGCTCGGGGACCTACGACGCCGCGCCGAAGCGCCGGGTGCCGATCAGGGGCTTGATCCGCTCGCTGCTGGAGGATCGTTTCAGCGACTCGCGGATCGCCGTCCTGCGCATTCGCCCCCAGACGAACGACCAGGCGATGGCCGACTTTCTCGACGTTCCCCGCGGGCAGGCCGTCGCTCAGGTCACCTCGATGCTCCGCATCGACAAACCGATTTGCTTGCTCGACTCCTTTTTCCCCGTCGAGCGGGTGCCCTGGCTGCTGGGCGCCGCGGTCTCGCTCAAAGGCGGCGAACTGCCTGCCCTTGGCGAGTCGCCAAAGCTCACCCGGCTCGACGTCTCGTTTGAGGGCTCCTCCTGCGGGCCCTGGACCGCCAAGATCCTCGGCGTTCGCACCGGCGACCCGGCCTTGGTTGGCCGGCTCCTCCAGTACGGCGCCCCCGGGGACCAAAGCCGCGAGCGTCCCGTCGAGCTGA
>DASSNA010000058.1:0-12290 GCA_035688445.1 Solirubrobacterales bacterium
GCGGACGATCGACGCGACCTGCCCGCTGGTCACCAAGGTGCACGTCTCGGCACGCCGCTTCGCCGCCGAGGGCTACACGATCGTGATGATCGGCCACGAGGGCCACGAGGAGGTCGAAGGGACGACCGGCGAGGCGCCCGACAGCATCGTCCTGATCGAAACCGCCGACGAAGTCGAGAGCCTCGAGGTGCCGGACCCCGACAAGGTCGCCTTCATCACCCAGACGACGCTCTCGGTCGACGAGACGGCCGAGGTGATCGCCGCCCTGCGAGCGAAGTTCCCCGGCATCGTCGCCAGCAAGTCAGACGACATCTGTTACGCGACCACCAACCGCCAGATCGCCGTCAAGCAGCTGGCGCGCGAGTGCGACCTGGTGCTGGTGATCGGCTCGACCAACTCCTCCAACTCCAACCGCCTGGTTGAGGTGGCGCGCGAACACGGCGCAGCCTCGCACCTGATCGACAACCACACCCAGGTGCGCGAGGAGTGGCTTGAGGGAGTCGAGACCGTCGGCATCACCTCTGGCGCCTCCGCCCCCGAGGAGCTGGTCGAACGCCTCGTCTCCTTCTTCCGCGAGCGCGGCGCCGACGACGTCTCCGAGCTCCGCACCGTCCACGAGGACGTCCGCTTCATGCTGCCGAAGGAGATCCGCGAGGAGCTCGTGGCGCGGGCTTAGCCCGCACCGCCGGTCAATCTCGTTCGACTACAAATTGTCTCCGCATACCGGAGACAATTTGTAGGTCAGTCCTGGTGCGGCGCGTAGCGGTGGTGGAGCATCAGGTCGTTGCCGTCGGGGTCAGTAAAGAAGCCCATGTGGCAGACGCCGGTGTCGAAGGTCTCGCCGATGAACTCGACGCCTTTGGCTTCCAGCTCCTCGCGGGCGGCCTTGACGTCCTCGACGTGAAGCGCCGGGTGGGCGTTTTTCTGGGGGGCGAACTCGATTCCGAGTCTGGCCGGCTCCCAGAGACAGAAGCAGGTGTCGCCGGCCCAGAATTCGAAGCGGCCGCGCTCGTCCGGACGCAGCCCGAGCGTCTCGACGTAGAAGGCGCGCGAGCGCTCCGGGTCGGTGCATGGGATGCCGATGAAGTCGGTCTTGGTGATCATCATTTCCTCCTCGTGGTCGGGTCGACCCGAGGTTAGGGAATGCCCGGGGCGAAGCTCAGCGACCAGACCTTGACGCCCGGGGCGGGACGGAGGACGAGGCTGTGTGCCTCGTGGCTGGGGTGCTCGGCGAGGGTGCGCAGGCCGGGGGCGGGGCCGGCAGGGACGGTGTGCCACTCGCCATCGATCTCGACCTGCAGCGCGCCCTCGCCCTCGACCGTGGCGTAGGCGCCGCCGGCCTGATAGTCGAGCGCCAGGTCCTCGCCGTCCTCGCCCGCGACCCAGGGGCGCTCCCAGGAGCCGCCGGGGAAGAACTCGGGGGTGGGGGGAATGACACGGGCGCCGGGGGCGTCGCTCGGCCGCAGTGGCGCCATCGGCTCGGGCAGGTCCTGCAGGGCGTCGATCTCGCGCAGCTCCGCCTGGATCGCTTCCTCGGTCGCCCGGTATTCGCCCTCGCCGAAGTGGGCCCAGGCCAGCGCGCCGCCGCGGCTCCAGAGGAAGAGGCTGGGCCAGCCCTCGCAGCCGTAGGCGGCCCAGAGCTCGTGTTCGGCGTCGATTGCGACCGGGAACTCGACCCCGAGCTCGGCGAGCCCCGCTGCAACCGGCTCCGGCTCGGCGGCAAAGGGGAAGCGAGGCGCTTGCACGCCGATCACGCTCAGCCCCGCCTCGCGGTAGCGGCGGTTCCACTCGGCCAGGTAGGGGAGCGTGCGGGCGCTGTTCAGCTGCGCGTATTCGACGAAGTGGACGAGCGCCGGGCCGCCCGCGGTCAGCGCTGGCATCGACTCCGGCTCGGTGCCGACCCAGGCGAGGCCGGCCGGCAGGTCGGGGGCGGCGATGTTGTCGCGTCCGGGGCGCAAGGCGGCGGAGGGTATCCTGGCCGCCGTGACCGCGCTCGTCACGTTCCTGCTGCCGGTGGCGCCGCTGCTGGGCTTGCTGTTGACGCTGCTGCTCGGCCGCTACCCCGGCTGCGAGGCGATTGTCCGCCTCTCGGAGCGGATCGCAAGTCACGGCGACTCAAGTCATGGCGGGGCCAGGTCGGCAACTCGGCCTAAGCCTCCCCGTTCGTTTGCTCCCGCCGGCGGCCTCCTGATCGCCCTCGGGCACGCCCAGCGCCCGCCCCCGCTCGCCGCTTAGTTCAAGCGGAAATCACGAGCAAAGGAGCGAAACATGAACAAGAGAACCGCGCTGCTTGGCGCTGCCCTGCTGGTGGTCGCCGTGGTCCTGCTGATCGTCCTCAGTAGTGGCGGCAGCGACGAAAGCAGTACCACCGACGCCGGCAAGGTGCCGACGATCGTCGTCGATAAGGAAGGACACCCGGTCGGAGGGATCCAGGAACTCGTTCACCGCAAGGGCGACCAGATCCACTTCAAGGTCAAGGTCCCGTTCGAAGAAGAGGTCCACCTGCACGGCTACGACGTGGCGAAGGAGGTCCCGAAGGGCGGCGGCACCGTCACCTACGACCTCCCGGCCGAAATCGAAGGCGTCTTCGAGGCCGAGCTCGAGGGCCACAAGGAACAGATCATCGAACTCAAGGTCGAACCTTGAGCTGGCTCCCCTTCGCCCACGCGCTGGCATCCAGGCAGGACCTCCCGGTCCCTGCCTGGCTGTTCGCGTGGGCGGCCTCGATCGTCCTCATCGCCTCCTTCTTCGCGCTCTCCGCCGGCTGGCGCGAGCCGAAGTTTGAGGACGAACACAGGCGCCCGCTCGGCGAGCGGCTCTCGGACGCGCTGCTCAGCCTCCCGGCCCAGGCCCTTTGCGGCGCGATCGGCGTCCTCCTGCTCGGCTTCGCGATCTACGCCGGCCTGCACGGCACCGAAGCCCCGGATCGCAACTTCGCCCTCACCTTCTTCTACGTCACCGCCTGGCTCGGCTTCCCCGTCTTCTCCGCGATCCTCGGCGACGTCTTTCGCCCCTTCAACCCCTGGCGGGCGATCGGCCGCGCCGTCGGCGCCGGCTTCGAGGCGATCGCCGGCGAGCCCCCAGCGCACCTGCGCTACCCGCAGCGGCTCGGCCGCTGGCCGGCGGCGATCGGCCTCCTCGCCGTGGTCTGGCTCGAGGTCGTCTACGGCGGCGGCGCGGGCGTCGCCGTCGGCCTCTCGCCCGAAGTCGTCGCCGTCGCCGCCCTCCTCTACAGCGCCTACACGCTGGCGATGATGGCCGCCTTCGGCGTCGAGACCTGGTGCGAGAACGGCGAGGTCTTCTCGGTCTATTTCGGGATGTTCGGCCGGCTCGGAATCTTCGGCCGCGACCAGACGGGACGGCTGGTCCGTCGCCGCCCCTTCTCCGCGGCCACGACCTGGGCGGTCGCCCCCGGTTCGGCCGCCGTCGTCCTCGCCTCGATCGCCTCCACCAGCTTCGACGGCGCCCAGGACGGCGCCTACCAGGACTTCATCGAAAACGTGGTCGAATGGTTCACCGAAGCCGGGACCTCCCTGCTCACCGCGGTCCGTGCCACCGACACGATTTTCCTGCTGGCGACCTTCGTCGGCGTCGGGTTCGTCTACATGCTCGGCGTCCGCGGCATGCGCACGGTGCCCGGCGCCCCCTCACTCCGCAAGCTGCGCACCGGCTTCGCCCACACCCTGATCCCGATCGCCCTCGCCTACCTGGTCGCCCACTACTTCAGCCTCTTCTTCTTCCAGGAGCAGGCGCAGTTCACCTACCTGCTCTCCGACCCGCTCGGCACCGGCCACACCGACCTCTTCGGCACCGCCAACGCCGGCGTCGATTACAACGCCCTCAGCGCCAACGCGATCTGGTACGTCCAGGTCGCCGCGCTCGTGATCGGCCATGTCTGCGGCCTGATGCTGGCCCACGACCGCGCCCTCGTCTACTGGCGTGACTACAAGAAGGCCACCGCCTCGCAGTACTGGATGCTGGCGGTAATGGTCGCCTTCACCTGCTTCGGCCTCTACCTGCTCTCGGTCTCCAACAAGTGACGCTCCCCCTCGCCCATGTCGGTCACTACCTCTGGGTCCTCTACCTGGTCCCGGTAGTGATCGTCGTGGCCGGGATCGTCCGCAGCTCGATCCTCGCCCGGCGCCGCCAGGACGAGGAGGCGGACGGGCACTCGACCGACTAAAGAATCTCGGCCAGGCGCGTCTCTAGCGCCTCGGAGATGCTGTCGCGGACGGGGCCCTCGGCGAGGCGTTCGACTAGGGACTCGAGGAAACCTTCGATAATCAGGGACTTGGCGGTTTCGTCATCCAGGCCGCGGGAGGTGAGGTAGAAGAGCTGGTCCTTGTCGACTTGGGCGATCGCGGCGGCGTGGGTGCAGCGGACGTCGTCGGCGAGGATCTCCAGGCCCGGGATCGCGTCGGCGTGGGCCTCGGGCGAGAGCAGCAGGTTGCGGCTCTCCTGGAAGGCGTCGGTCTGCTGGGCACCGGGGTCGACCTTGATCATCCCGCGCCAGACGGCGGTTGCGCCGGCGGCGAGGACCCCGCGGAAGGCGAGGTCGGAGTTGGTGTTCGGCGCCGCGTGCTCCTGCAGCGTGTCGAAGTCGAGGTGCTGTCCGGCGCCGCCGGCGTAGCCGCCGGTCACCCGCGCCTCGGAGCCCGGCCCGGCGAGCTTGGTCTCCATCCGCACCTTGCCACGGCCCGAGCCGAAACCGAGCGCCGCCCAGTCGAGGCGGCCGTCGCGCTCCACCTGGGCGCGCTGGGTGGCGAAGATCCATGCCTTCTCGGAGATGTCCTGGGTGTTGACGTAGCGCAGGGTCGCGGCTTGGCCAACGCTCAGCTCGACCACCGAGTTGAGGATCGCGTCGACCTCGTCGCTGGGCGAGGACCAGTGCTCCCAGACCTCCGCTTCGGCGCCGTCCTCGAGCACGATCAACGTCCGCCAGTTGATCGCGTCGCCGTCGGTGTCGACCGGCACCTCGATCTGGATCGGCTCGCTCAGCCGCACGCCGCTGGGGACATGGACGAGGACGCCGTCCCGCCAGCCCGCCTCGTTGCGGGCGACGAAGGGGTCCTCGACCGGGACCAGCGAGCCGAGATGCTCGCTGAGCAGGTCGGCGTGACTGCCAACCGCCTCGGCGAGGGAGACGACGGTCGCGCCCTCGGCGCCGGAGACGACCGGCTCGGCGCTCGCCTCTTCATACGCAGCCAAGTCGAGCCCGGAGAGGTCGGTGAATTCCCAGCCCTTCGCCTTCTGGTCGGGAAGGGGGAGGCTCTCGGCGAGAGAGGCGCCCTTGCGGCGCCTCTCTTCGAGCCAAGCGGGTGCGGTCGCCAGCTCAGCCAATGGAGCCCTCCATCTGCAACTCGATGAGGCGATTGAGCTCGACCGCGTACTCCATCGGCAGCTCCTTCGTCACCGGCTCGATGAAGCCGTTGACGATCATCTTCGAGGCCTCCTCCTCGTCGAGGCCGCGGCTCTGCAGGTAGAAGAGCTGCTCGTCGCCGATTTTGGAGACGGTCGCCTCATGGCCGATGTCGGCGTCGTTCTCGTCGATCCGGATCGTCGGGTAGGTGTCCGAGCGCGAGTCCTCGTCGAGGAGCAGCGCGTCGCAGACAACCTTCGAGCGCGATTCCTTCGCCCCGTCGGCTACCTCGAGCAGGCCGCGGTAGGTCGCGCGGCCGCCGTCTTTGGAGATCGACTTGGAGAAGATCGAGGACGAGGTCCGCGGCGCCCCGTGGATGATCTTGCCGCCGGCGTCCTGGTGCTGGCCCTCGCCGGCGAAGGCGATCGAGAGGATCTCGCCGTGGGCTTCGGGCCCGAGCAGGTAGATCGACGGGTACTTCATCGTCAGTTTCGAGCCGAGGTTGCAGTCGACCCACTCCATCGTCGCCTTCTCCTGCGCGACCGCGCGCTTGGTGACGAGGTTGAAGACGTTCTGCGACCAGTTCTGGACGGTCGTGTAGCGGACCCGCGAGCTCGGCTTGCAGACGATCTCCACCACCGCCGAGTGCAGCGAATCGCTCGAGTAGACCGGCGCCGTGCAGCCCTCGATGTAGTGGACGTCGGCGCCCTCCTCGCAGATGATCAGCGTCCGCTCGAACTGGCCCATGTTCTCGGTGTTGATCCGGAAGTAGGCCTGCAGCGGCATCTCCACCTTGACCCCGGCCGGCACGTAGACGAACGACCCACCCGACCACACAGCGCTGTTCAGCGCCGCGAGTTTGTTGTCGTTGGGCGGGATCACCGTCGCCCAGTACTCGCGCACCAGGTCCTCATGCTCGCGCAGGGCCGTGTCCATGTCGGTGAAGATCACGCCCTGCGCCTCGAGCTTCTCGTTCACCTGGTGGTAGACGACCTCGGACTCGTACTGCGCCCCGACCCCGGCGAGGAATTTGCGCTCGGCCTCAGGGATGCCGAGCCGGTCGAAGGTGTTTTTGATGTCCTCGGGGACCTCGCTCCAGTCGCGGCTGTTCGTGTCCGAGGCGCGGACGAAGTAGTGGATGTCGTCGAAGTCGATCTGGTTGAGGTTGCCGCCCCACTGCGGGGTCGGCCGGCTTTCGAAGTGCTCCAGCGCCTTCAGCCGGAATTCCCGCATCCACTGCGGCTCGTTCTTGTAGTCGGAGATCGTTTCCACGACCTCGCGGCTGAGCCCCTTCGGGGCTTTGTAGGCGTAGCCCGTCTCCGGGTCGTTGAAGCCGAACTTCTCTTTGTAGTCGGCGTTGATGCCGGCCAGTTCGCGTTTCTCGGCGATTACCTCGGGCGTTGCCATTCAGTCGACCTCCAAAGTGATGGTGTCGTCCTCGATCGCTATCGGGAACGTTTGCACCGGCTGAAAAGCTGGGAGCGTCTTCGGCCTGCCGGTGCTGAGGTCGAAGAGGGAGCCGTGGCGCGGGCACTCGACCGTGCAGGCTGCCGGGTCGAACTCACCCTCGGCCAGCGGCCCGTTGTCGTGCGAGCAGCGGTCCTCGATCGCATACAGCGCGCCGTCGCAGTTGAAGACGCCGATCTTGCGGCCGTCGTGCTCGACCAGGCGCATCTCGCCCGGCGACAGCTCGGCTGCCGGGCAGACGGAGATCTTGGTTCCTGCGGTGTCGGTCAAGAGGGTCGCTTTCTCCCGCCACGGGTGGCTAGTGCGGGTTGAGACTTAATCCTACTTCTACGGTCGGATTTTAGCGGGGCGAGGGGGCGGGCTCCACGGGGTGTCTGACTTGAAGCGGCGATATAGGCCCCTGTGGTCATACACGTCTTGGAGTTTCACAACGGAGCGATGAATTTGCGGCCCGACTCTGGTCTTATCCCTATTAACCCCCATCGAGGAGAGGATTGGAGATGAGCGAGAGGACCAGCTACACCCCCGGCACGCCCTGCTGGGTCGACCTGGCGACGCCGGATATAGAGGCGGCGGCCCAGTTCTACGGAGATCTGCTGGGTTGGGACGTGCCCGAGCAGCCCAACTCGGCTGAAATGGGCGGCTACCGGCGGGCGAAAAAGAACGGCAAGGACGTGGCCGGGATGATGCCGCTGATGCAGGAGGGCCAGCCGCCGGTCTGGAGCACTCACGTCGCGGTGGCAGACGCCGACGCGACCGCGAAGACGGTCGCCGACGCGGGCGGGACCGTGATCGCCGAGCCGATGGACGTGATGGATCTCGGCCGGATGGCGATCTTCACCGACCCGACCGGCGCGGTCTTCGAGGTCTGGCAGGCGGACACCTTCCCCGGCGCAGAGCTCGTCAACGAGTACGGCTGCTTCGGCTGGAACGAGCTCGGCACCCGCGACATCGATTCCGCCAAGAGCTTCTACGGCCAGGTCTTCGGCTGGACCACCGACGAGCGGCCGGCGGAGGAGATCGGCACCTACTACGTCTGGAAGCAGGGAGAGGACCGAGTCGGCGGCATGATGGACATCGGCCCGATCCTGCCTGCCGAGATCCCAGCCCACTGGCTCGTCTACTTCACCGTCGAGAACTGCGACGCGGCGGTCGAGCAGGTGCAAAGCGCCGGCGGCAGCCTCAACTCCGGCCCGATGGACGTCGAGGTCGGCCGCTTCGCCGTCGTCAGCGACCCCTTCGGCGCGGTCTTCGCAGTGATGCAGCCCAGCGAGGGGCTGCTGGCCGAAGCGCCTTAGGCGCCGAGACCGCAAAAACCCGTGTAGAGCCCGGGTTTTTGCGGTTTCGCTAAATCTGCCCGAGGTCGGCGACCGCTTCTGAGGGGTTGCCGGCCTCGCCCTCGTCCTCCCATTCGGCGGGTTTGCCGAGGGAGGCGCTCTTGACCACCTTGAGGCCGAGCATCGCGCACTTCATGCGGGTGGCCGAGATGTCGATCCCGAGCAGCTCGAGGACGAAATCTTTCGGCAGCTTCAGCAGTTCCTCGCGGCTCATCCCGACCAGCTCGTCGGTCAGCAGCGAGGTGGCGGCGGTGGAGATCGCGCAGCCTTTGCCCTCGAAGGCGATCTCCGCGACTTTTTCGTCTGCGTCGAGTTTGATCGTCACATGCTGCTCGTCCCCGCAAAACGGATTGGTGTCCTCGAACTCGAGGTCGGGGTCCTCGACGTGGCCGAAGTTGTGCGGCCGCTTGTAGTGCTCGAGGATCTGGTCGCGATAGAGCTCGTCCATCAGAGACCAAACACCTTACGCGCGTCTTCGAGCCCGTCGACCAGGCGGTCGATCTCCTCGGTCGTCGTGTAGACGCCGAAGCTGGCGCGGGCGGTGGCGGCGATTCCGAGCCGGTCCATCAGCGGCTGGGCGCAGTGGTGGCCGGCGCTGACGGCGACGCCGTGGCGGTCGAGGATCTCGGAGACGTCGTGGGCGTGGATGCCCTCGATCTCAAAGGAGACCGGGCCGAGCCGGCCGGCGCCGCGTGGCGGCCCGAAGACGCGCAGGCCCGGCACCTCGGCAACGCGCTCCAGCGCGTAGTCGGCGATCGCTTCCTCGTGCTCGCGCACCGCCTCCATCCCGACCGAGTCGAGCCAGCGCAGGGCGGAGGCGAGGCCAATCGACTGGGCGATCGCCGGCGTCCCGGCCTCGAAGCGGGCCGGCGGGTCGGCGTAGGTCGTCCCCTCCTTGGTCACCTTGCGGATCATCGAGCCGCCGCCGAGGAAGGGCGGCATCTCGCGCAGCAGGTCGAGCTTGGTCCAGAGGGCGCCGATCCCGGTCGGGGCGTAGATCTTGTGGCCGGTGATCGCGTAGAAGTCGACCCCTAGCGCGGCCATGTCGAGCGGCAGCTTCGGCGCCGCCTGGGCGCCGTCGGCCAGCACCTTGGCGCCGGCCTCGTGCGCCAGCCGGGCGATCTCGGCGACCGGGTTCTCGGTCCCGAGCACATTGGAGACGTGGGCCACCGCGACCAGCTTCGGCCCGCGCTCCAGCAGCGCCGCGAAGGCCTCCATGTCGAGCTGGCCCTCGTCGTCGATCGGCGCCCAGTCGATCTCCGCCCCGACCCGCTCGGCCAGCTGCTGCCAGGGGACGATGTTCGAGTGGTGATCCATCTCGGTCAGGAGCACCCGGTCTCCGGCGCCGACGTTGGCGTCGCCCCAGGCGCGCGCGACCAGGTTGATCGACTCGGTCGCGTTGCGGGTGAAGACGACCTCGCGGCGGTCGGCGGCGCCAATGTGGTCGGCGACGGTCGCCCGCGCCCCCTCGAAGGCTTCGGTCGCCTCGGCCGAGAGGGTGTGGGAGCCGCGGTGGACGTTGGAGTGGTGGCGCCGCTCGTAGCGGTCGACCGCCTGGATCGAGGCCAGCACCCGCTGGGCGCTGGCGCCGCTGTCGAGGTAGGCGACCGGCTGGCCGTGCACCTCACGCTCCAGCGCCGGGAAGCTGGCGCGGACTTTGTCGATCGGGAACGCGGCCGCGGCAGGGCTGTTCGCGCTCACCGGCTCCATCGCGAAGAGGTCAGGCGGCGGCGCCTGCCTCAACCTCCTCGCGGATCCAGCCGTAGCCCTTCTCCTCCAGCACGCCGACCAGCTCCGGGCCGCCTTCTTTGACGATCCGCCCTTGGTACATGACGTGGACCGCGTCGGGTTTGACCATGTGGAGGATGCGCTGGTAGTGGGTGATGATCAGGACGCCCATGTCGGGCCCGGCGAACTTGTTGACGCCCTCGGCGACGGTGCGCAGGGCGTCGATGTCGAGCCCCGAGTCGGTCTCGTCGAGGATCGCCAGCTCCGGTCGCAGCAGCGCCAGCTGCAGCAGCTCCATCCGCTTCTTCTCGCCGCCGGAGAAGCCGTCGTTGAGGTAGCGGCTGGAGAAGTCTTTGGGGATGTTCGCCAGCTCCATCGCCTCCTGGGCGGTGCGGGCGAAGTCTTTGATCTTGATCTGCTCTTCGCCGCGGGCTTCGCGGTGGGCGTTGATAATCATCCGCAGGTACTTGCTGACCGAGACGCCGGGGATCGCGACCGGGTACTGGAAGGCCATGAAGAGGCCGGCCTGCGAGCGGTCCTCGGGAGCGGCCTCGGTGATGTCCTCGCCCTTGAAGGTGATCGTGCCCTCCGTGACCTCGAGCGCGGGGTGCCCCATGACCACATTGGCCAGGGTCGACTTGCCGGAGCCGTTCGGGCCCATCAGCGCGTGGACCTTGCCCTTCTCGACGTCGAGGTCGAGGCCGCGGAGGATCTCCTTGTCCTCGGCCTTCACGTGCAGGTTGCGTATCTCCAGCTCAGCCAATTTCGCTCCGTTTCTGGGTTTGTGAAGTTCAGGCGGCGCTGCCGATGGCGGCGGCGCGCTTCGGTGCGCTATGGGACGAGAACTCGACCAGCTCGGCGAGGGTGGTGCCGGCCAGCGCTTTGTTGACCCCGCCCTGCACGCGCATCCACAGCAGCTTCGTCGAGCAGGCCTGGTCGCCGTCTGACTCGTGCGAGCAGAGGACTTTGCCCTCGGGGGTGTCGTGGAAGCACTCCATCGGCGCGATCTGCCCTTCCAGCGCCTCGACCACCGCGTCCATCGTGATCTCTGCCGCCGGCTTGGCCAGGCGATAGCCGCCGTGGGCGCCGCGGGTGGAGGTGACGAGGCCGGCCTTGCGCAGCTTCGCCACCAGGTGCTCCAGGTAGGAGAGGGGCAGCCGCTCGGCTTCGGCGACGGAGCCCAGCGAGACCGGCTGCGAGCCGGGCTGGCGCCCCAGCTCGACCATCAACCGCACTCCGTACTCCGCTTTGGTCGAGAACAACATCAGGGAGTAAATCCTACCGAAGCGGTCGGTTATGCCGCGAAACCGTCTCCACCCGCCATATACGCGGGTACAGACGGTCTCGCGGTTCAGGGCTCGATCAGGCCGCGGCGGATCGCGTAGCGGACCAGCTCGACTCGGTCGCGCATGCCGAGCTTGCGCATCGCGTTGGCGCGGTGGTTCTCGACCGTCTTCTCGGAGAGGTGGAGGACCTCGGCGATCTGCTTAGTCGTGTTCGCCTCGGCGACCAGCTTGACGATCTCCTCCTCGCGCGGGGTCAGCTCCTCCTCGCCGCTGGAGCCGCGCTCGAGCACGTCCTTGATCAGCGTCCGCTGCGCCTCGGGAGTGAGGAACGGCTCGCCGCGCTCGACCGCGCGGATCGCAGCGAGCAGGTCGGTGTCGGCCTGCGCCTTCAGCACGTAGCCGGAGGCGCCCGCCTTCAGCGCCTCGAACAGGTAGCGCTCGTCGTCGTGCATCGAGAGGATCAGCACCGAGACGTCGGGCGCCTGCTTCTTGATCTCCCGCGTCGCCTGCAGCCCGGTCAGCTTCGGCATTTTCACGTCGAGGATCGCCAGGTCCGGCCGCTCCCTCACCGCCAGGTCCCGCGCCTCGGCCCCGTCGGCGGCCTCCCCGACCACCTCGATGTCGGGCTGGCGCTCCAGCAGCAGCCGGAGCCCCGACCGCACGATCCCGTGGTCGTCCGCAATCAGCACACGCATGGCATCAGGCTGGCACGGTGAGGTGGACGGTGGTGCCGTGGCCGGGGCGGGACTCGATCGCCAGCTCGCCGCCGACCAGCAGCGCCCGCTCGCGCATGCCGCCGATCCCGAGGCCGCGCTGGGACTCGTCGAAGGCAAAGCCGCGGCCGTCGTCGGCGACGTCGAGGAGGACGCCGCCGTCCTCGCTGCGGCGCAGTTGCACCTCGATCTTGCCGGCGCCACTGTGGCGGGCGGCGTTGGAGAGCGCCTCCTGGGCGACCCGGTAAACCACCAGCTGGGCGTCGTCGCCGAGGTCGGAGAAGTCGCCCTCGACCTCGAGCCGGGCGTCGATCTCGCCGCGGCCGAGCTGCTCGACCTGGCCGCCGATCGCCGCCGTCAGGCCGAGGTCGTCGAGCGCGGTCGGCCGCAGCTGGCGGGC
>DASSNA010000060.1:0-3551 GCA_035688445.1 Solirubrobacterales bacterium
AAGGGCTCGGCGCCGACCCGCTCGGCGAAGGCGTTGAACTCCTCGCCTTCGACCCGGTCGGACTCGTACAGCCGCACCCAGCGCTCGACCGCCTCGGGGACCCGTTTGGCCGGCAGGCGCGATTTCAGCCGCTTGCCGAAGACGACCTCGCCGCCCTCGAAGTTGCCGCCGATGTGAGGGATGTAGGCGGGCATCTGGCGGCCGCCGACTTTCAGCGAGGCGCCGTAGAAGCCGATGTTGGCGATGTGGTGCTGGCTGCAGCCGTTCGGGCAGCCGCTCATTTTGATGTGGATGCGCTTGCTCAGCTCGTCGCTGATCTGCATCGACTCGACCCGCTCCTTGATCGCCCGGTTGAGGCCCATCGAGGCGGTGATCCCGAGTTTGCAGCTGTCGGTGCCGGGGCAGGAGACCACGTCGGTGATCTCGCGGGCGCCGGCCTCGCCGAGGCCGAGGGCGGTGAGGCGCTCCCAGACGTCGTAGAGCGACTCGTCGCGGACCCAGCGCAGGACGAAGTTCTGCTGGACGGTGCTGCGAGCGGCGCCACCGGTGTACTCGCGCATGATCTGGGCGAGGCCGCGGAACTGCTCCGGGGTGAGGTCGCCGCGGGTGACCTTGACCTCGACGGTCGAGAAGCCCTCCTGGCGCTGTGCCTCGACGTTGCCGGCGAGGAAGCGCTCGAACTCGGTGCGGTCGCCGTTCGGCGAGGACGGGGACAGCGGCGCCTCGGGGGCGTTGGCCTCCTCGTCGACGCCGTAGCTGAGGCGCTCGACCAGCTCGGGGCCGAATTCGCGCTCGCCGACCCAGTCGCCTTCGAGCTCCTCGTCGACCAGCTCACGGAAGGCGTCCATGCCGATTTTGTCGACCAGGACCTTGATCCGGGCGCGGGCGCGGTTGACGCGCAGCCAATCCTGACGGTCGAAGATGCGGAAGACAGCCTCGGCGACCTTGAGGTAGTCGCCGTTGTCGGCCTCGACGAACTCGTAGAGGGTGGGCGCGACGCGGGCCATGATCGAGGTGCCGCCGCCGACGCGGACCTCGAAGCCCTTGACGCCGTCGCGTTCGCGGCTGATGTAGGCGATGTCGTGTATGCCGGTGATCGCGCGGTCCTCGTCGGAGCCGGTGAAGGCGGTCTTGATCTTGCGCGGCATCAGCTGCGTCGTCGGGTGGCGGACGAAGTAGCGGACGTAGGCGGTGCCGTAGGCGGTCGGGTCGAAGATCTCGTCGGCGGCGACGCCGGCCCAGGGGTCGCCGGTGACGTTGCGGACGGTGTTGCCGCAGCCCTCGCGCGAGGAGAGGCCGACTTCGGCGATCTCCCGCAGCAGCAACTCGGTGTCGCGCAGCGGCACGTGGTGGATCTGGATGTTCTGGCGGGTGGTGATGTGGCCCTTGTTCAGCGGCGCGTATTTCTCAACGACGCTGGCGAAGGAATCCATCTGCTCCGGCGTCACCCCGCCGAAGGGAAGCTTGATGCGGATCATCTGGACGTCGGGCTGGCGCTGCCCGTAGACGCCCTGTTTGAGGCGGAAGCCGATGAACTGGTTCTCTTCCAGCTCGCCGGAGAGGAACTGCTCGGCTTCGTTGTCGAAGTCATCGAACTCGCGCTCGATGATCGGGATCACGTAGCCGGGGACGTTCTCGTAGGTCTCCGGGTTCTCAGGGGTCCCGACCCGGCCCTTGCCCTGCTGCACCTTGTTCTCAGCTACTGCTGCCTCCATGGAGGAAAGGTAGCAAACCTGACCGGGATTCAGGTATTTAAATTTTTGAGCGGTCGTGGCAGGCGCTACAAGCGCCCATCAGCTGTGCGACGGTTTTTTCTGCGCCTGCAGGATCGAAGCCGCCTCGCCCGACTCGGCGACGTAGCCGCCCTCGGGCTCCAGCGGCAGGTCTTCCTCCGACCAACCGACGATCCCATCCGTCATCTTGACCGCGTCGTAGCCGGCGTCGGCGAGGGCGGCCGTGGCCATGCTCGAGCGGTTGCCGCCGCGGCAGTAGAGGACGACGGGGCGATCCTTGTCGATCTCCCCGAGCCGCTCCGGCAGCTGCGGCAGCGGCACGTGCGTCGCGCCGCTGATCCGCCCCACCTCCCACTCGTGGTCGGCGCGGACGTCGATCAGCTGGGCGCCGTCGGCGACCATTTTGCGCGCCTCATCACGCGAGACCTCGCGGACCTCGCTCCCCTGCTCCTCTGCCATCAGTCGATCTCCGTTCCCTCGATCAGAAATGCGACGCGAACGTGGGCGCGGTACTCGTCCAGGTTCTCGCCGCGGATGCCGGTCGAGACGATGTCGACGGCGCGGATGTTGCGCAGCGAGCCCTGGGCCTGCTGCAGCGCCTGTTTGGCGGCGTCGTCGGTTGAAGTCTTAGAGCTCCCGACCAGCTCGATGATTTTCACGACAGCCATGCGGATCCTCCTCGTAGGTCCTCGATGGTCTCCTTGGCGCCGATGCCCTCCAGGAGGGCGGCTCGCTGCCAGGCAGGGGGCTCGGGCGCCGCTTGCGACGGTGCGGCGGCAAACTCCGCCTCGAACTGCGCGATCGCCGCGGCGACGGCCGCGGCCTCGTCCCCAGTTGCGGTCTTTCGTGCCACAGGTGAAGCCTAGTTCAAGCGCGCTGAGTGCCGGCGATCTCGGCGCGGCGGCGGTTGAGCAGAGCGGCGAGGTTGCGGATCACCGCCCGTGGTTCGCGGTCGAGGCGCGGCTTGGTGATGCGGATCGTCTCGACCCCGAGCAGCTTCAGCTCCTCCTGGCGGCGACGGTCCCGCTCGAAGGCGGCGCGACTGCCGTGGGTCTCGAAGAGGTCGAGTTCGACGGCGAAGCGGAGGTCCGGCCAGTAGGCGTCGAGCTCGAACTCGGCGACGTTGAAGTTCATCGCCGGGGCGGGGAGGCCGGCGGCGATGACGAGACGGCGGAAGCGCTGCTCGAAGCGCGAGCGAGTGAAGTTGGGGTCGGGGCGGTAGAGGGCGAGCGCCTTGGCGAGGCGCCCGCGGCCTCGGTGACCGCCGCAGCGGGCGAGGAGCGCTTCGATGGCGACGAGATCGAGCAGGTCGCGTTTTTCAGCGCGCTCCAGATATCCCTCCATCTGGTCACTGCGGGCGGTGATCGCCAAGTCCAGCAGCGTCCGTGGCAGGGCGGTGACGGGAAGTCCCTCGCGCTCAGCCCGATCCTCCTCCGCCAAGATCGACGAGAAATGCACCTTGAAGCGCCGCTTCGCCCGCCGCCGCGTCGGCGCAGTCACATGCATCGTTTCCGGCCGGTAGCGCAGTAGCTCCCAAAGGTAAGCAGCGGAAAGATGGCTAGCCACCGCCGGCCAAACCACCTCATCAGTCTCATGCGGTTCCGCCGCCAAAATCGCCGCCCAACACCACCCATGCCAATCCAACCGCCGATGCCCCACCGCATAAACGCGCTGGTGAAGGCGATGCAACCGCCCCTCTTCATTCCATCCCAGAGCAGTGTTAGCCGCATATCCCAGCTCCAGCAACTGGGCCATGGAAACCACCCCGTGCTGCCGCGTAGCGAGCTCCGCCAACTCCCGGTCACAGCCCGGCGTTCG
>DASSNA010000079.1:0-5055 GCA_035688445.1 Solirubrobacterales bacterium
ATCTCGGAGTCGACATCTCGGCAACGTAGCGCGGGGGGCGATGGACCTCGCCGGGGCTGGACGAAGAGCCGGCACCGAACCGGACGCCTCTCCGCCGTGGCGGTTGGTCTTCTCACCCAAGCGGGAACCGAGTCAAGCCCGGTAAAAAGCCGCTGGGATCCGAGTCGATGCCGTGCCGGGCGGGTACCCCTCCCCTCAGCGACCGAAACGGAGGATGGCGATGGAGATCTGCCTGATGATCGAGGGGCAGGAGGACGTGACCTGGGAAGACTGGGTGGCGCTCGCGGAGGCGTGCGAGGCGAGCGGGGTGGGGACGATGTTTCGCTCCGACCACTACCTATCCGTCGACGATCGCCGCGAACGCGGCTCGCTCGACGCCTGGGGAACTATCGCGGCGCTCGGCGCGGTGACCGAGAAGCTGCGGCTGGGGACGATGGTCTCGCCGGCGACCTTCCGCCACCCGGCGGTGCTGGCGAAGGCAGCGGTCACCGCCGACCACGTCTCCGGTGGCCGGGTGGAAGTCGGGATCGGCGCCGGCTGGTGGGAGCGCGAGCACGAGCTGTACGGGTTCGAGCTGCCGCCGGTCGGGCCGCGGATGGACGCGCTCGAGGAGCAGATGCAGATCGTCCGCGGCCACTGGGGCGAAGGACCGTTCAGCTTCGAGGGCAAGCACTACTCGGCCCACGAGCTCGACGCGATGCCGAAGCCGGTCCAGCGACCGCTGCCGCTGATCCTCGGCGCCAAAGGCGGGCCGCGGAGCCTGCGGATGGGCGCCCGCTATGCGGACGAGTACAACACCGTGATGTCCACCGCCGAGGAGGTCGCCGACCTGCGGCGCCGCCTCGATGAGGCCTGCGAAAAGGAGGGCCGCGACCCGGCGACCCTGCCGCTCTCGATGATGACCGGCTGGCTGGTCGGGGCCGATCGCGATGAACTAATCGACCGCGCCTCGCGCCTTTCGCAGTGGAAAGGCGAGGGTGACGACGGCGAAACTTTCATCGCCGGCCTGCGCGAGAGCACGATCCTCGGCACGGTCGACGAGGCGGTCGAGCAGCTGCAAGCGCTGAAGGAGGCGGGTCTGACGAGGATCATGGGCCAGCACCTGCTCCACCGCGACCTCGACGCGGTCGCCCTGATGGGCCGCGAGGTCGCGCCCGCCGTCCGCGCCTAACCAGTTCGAGCTAGCTCGGCTCGGCGGCGCCGTAGATTGCTCGTAGCCAGATGTCAACGAGGACGTCGAGGACTCGGTCCTCGTCGAGGGAGGGGGACTCGCCGGCGAAGGTCGCGTACTGGACGCGCTCGTTCATCTGCACGAGGGCGATCGCCAGGTCGCGGGCGGGCTGGCCGGGGGGAGCGGCGCCGCGGGCGCGCTCGGCCTCGATCACCGCGGTGGTGTCGGCGACCCAGCCCTCCATCACCTGCGACCAGGGGTCGCGGGCCTCGGGGTTGGTCAGGCGCAGTTCGGCGGCGGCGAGGGAGACGGCCTGGCGCGAGCGGAAGGCGCCGTAGAGGTCCTCGAGGGCCTGGCGCAGTCCGGCCCGCGGCTCGCCCGCCGCCAGCATCTTCAGCGCTTCTTCGCGGCTGCCCGCGGCGGCGGCGACGAGGCGGTCGATGATCGTCAGCACGACCGCGTCCTTGGAGGGGAAGTAGAAGTAGAAGGTGGGGCGGGAGATGCCAGCCCCCTTGGCGAGGTCGTCGACTGAGATCTCGCTCAGCGGGCGCTCCTCCAGTAGCCGCTCGGCCGTCTCCAGGATCGCCCGCTCGCGCTCGTCGCCGCTGGCGCGGGCGGCGCGGCGGCCGCGGCCTTTGGCGGCTGGCGCCGCAGGCGCCGCGTTTGCTTTGGTGGGGACGGCCGGCATGTGTCCCACGATACATGGTGTCGAGAAAATCGACAAGTAGTTGACTTACTCGACACAGTGTTGATACGGTACGACTCCATGAGCCCCAAGGAGACCACCATGGAACGCGAGCACGTCAACCTCCTCATCGTCGGCGCCGGCCTCTCCGGCATCGGTGCCGCCGCGCACCTGCAGCGCAACTGCCCCGGTAAGAGCTACGCGATCCTCGAGTCGCGCGAGGCGATCGGCGGCACCTGGGACCTCTTCCGCTACCCGGGCATCCGCTCCGACTCCGACATGTACACGCTCGGCTACTCGTTCAAGCCCTGGAGCGACCAGGACTCGATCGCCGCCGGCGAGAAGATCCGCAACTACATCCGCGAGACCGCGCGCGAATACCGGGTCGAGGACCACATCCGCTTCGGCCACAAGGTCGTCTCCGCCGAGTGGTCGAGCGCCGAGGCGCTCTGGACCGTGCGCGCCGAGCACAACGGCGGAGCGGTCGAGTTCACCTGCGACTTCTTCTATGGCTGCACCGGCTACTACCGTTATGACGAAGGCTTCTCGCCCGAGTTCCCGGGCTCTGAGCGCTTCCAAGGGCAGATCGTCCACCCCCAGCACTGGCCCGAGGACCTCGACTACCGCGGCAAGCGAGTGGTCGTGATCGGCAGCGGCGCCACCGCGGTGACCCTGATCCCGGCGATGGCGCCCGAGACCGAGCACATCACGATGCTGCAGCGCTCGCCCGGCTACGTCCTCACCCTGCCCGCCCAGGACCCGATCGCCAAGGCGCTGCGCCGGGTCCTGCCCGACAAGACCCGCTACGCAATCGTCCGCTGGAAGAACGTCCTCATGCAGATGGCCTTCTACCAGCTCTCGCGCCGCCGGCCGGGCTTTGTCCGCAAGCTGATCCGCCGCGGGGTCGAGCGCCAGCTGCCCGAGGGCTACGACATCGATCGCGACTTCGAACCGACGTACAACCCCTGGGACGAGCGCGTCTGCCTCGTCCCCGGCGGCGACCTCTTCAAGGCGGTCAGCTCCGGCCGCGCCGAGGTGGTCACCGACACGATCGAGAGCTTCACCGAGAAGGGGATCGAGCTGACCTCCGGGCGCGAGCTCGAGGCCGACATCATCGTTACCGCCACCGGGCTCAACCTGCTGGTGCTGGGCGGGATCGAGGTCTCGGTCGATGGCGAGCAGAAGCGCTTCTCCGACCTGATCGGCTACAAGGGCGCGATGTTTGGCGGCGTTCCCAACCTGGCGATCGCCCTCGGCTACACCAACGCCTCCTTCACCCTCAAGTGCGACCTCGTCTCCCAGTACGTCTGCCGCCTGCTCAGCTACATGGACGCGCACGGCTATCGCGTCGCCACCCCGCGCGAGCCCGGTCCCTCGCAGCCGCGCGAATCCTTCATCGACCTCAAGTCCGGCTACGTCTTGCGCGCGCTCGACCAGCTGCCCAAGCAGGGCAAAACGCAGCCCTGGCGCCTGCACCAGAACTATGCCCGCGACATCCGCCTCTTCAAGCACGGGCCGATCGGCGAGGAGATGGACTTCTCGCGCGGGCCGGCGGCGGCGCCGGCAGCCCCGCGGCCTCCTCCGGGGCGAGCGGTCCGCTTGCTGCGAGCGTGTCGGCCGCCGCGGCTCCCATTGACCGACCCGGCTAAGCGGCGACCTCGACCGATGCCTCGCGCCGCGCCGCCCCAGAGCGGCCCGATCGATCCGCTGGAGGCCGCCGACCTGCCCGCGCCGCCGTTCGTGCAGATGGGCGGCCTGACCCAGCTGCTCCGCTTCAACCAGCGCCAGATCGAGTTCGTCTTCGGGGCCAAGCGGCGCCTCGGCGACGTCTTCGCCCTGCGCACCCCCGAACCGGTGCCGCTGGTTATCACCAGCCTGCCCGAGGACGTGCGCTCACTCTTCACCGCCAAGCCCGAGGAAGCGCCGTCGCTGGCGGCCGAGTCGCCGCTGCGGCCGATCGTCGGACCGGACTCGGTGTTGACCTCGCTCGGCGAGCGCCACATGCGCCAGCGCAAGCTGCTGCTGCCGCCCTTCCACGGCGAGGCGATCCAGCACTACACGGCCGCGATCGCTGAGGCCGCCGAGCGCGAGATCGACCACTGGCCGCTGGATCAGCCTTTCGCGCTGGCTCCGCGCATGCAGGCGATCACGCTCGACGTGATCATGGCCGGCATCTTCGGGATCGAAGGCAGGCCGGCGCCGCGGAGCCCCGAGGGGCGGCTGCGCTCGACGATTAAGGGCCTGGTCAATCTCTCGACCAAACCGGTCGCTCAGGTCGCCGAGCTGATGAACGTGCGGCGCGAGGAGCCGGTTGGCATCACCCGCCTTGGGCGTGCCCTGATGGACCGCCGCATGGACGCGGTGATCGCGATGCGGCGGGGGGAGGACCTGGGCGAGCGCCACGACATCCTCTCGCTGCTGCTGCAGGCGCGTAGCGAGGACGGTGAGCCGCTGACCGACGGCGAAATCCGTGACGAGCTGCTGACCCTGGTGCTGGCCGGCCATGAGACGACCGCCAACTCGCTCGCCTGGGCCTGGGAGCGCCTCGTCCGCACCCCGGATGCTCACGAGCGCCTGGTCGAGGCGGTCCGCTCCGGCGAGGGTGCGGAAGAGGCGGTCGAGGCGACGATCACCGAGACGATGCGCTCGCGGCCGGTAGTGCCGATCGTCGGCCGCCGCGTCAAGCTGCCCTGGCGCCTCGGCGACTACGCGGTGCCCGCGGACACCCCGGTCCTGATCAGCATCCTCCTGCTGCACCATCGCGAGGAGCTCTACCCGGAGCCGTTCGCCTTCCGGCCCGAGCGCTGGCTCGACCGCAAGCCCGGCACCTACGAGTGGCTCCCCTTCGGCGGTGGCATCCGCCGCTGCCTCGGCGCGGCCCTGGCGATGGCCGAGCAGCGCGTAGTCCTGGAGGCGATGGCCCGCCGCCTCGACCTCACCGCCGCCGACCCCGCCCCCGAGCGCGCCCTCCACCGCAACGTCACCATGATCCCGCGGCACGGCGCCCGCGTCGTCATCCGCTCACGCCAGACGTGAGGTGGGGGCGGGGGGACAAGGCAATTCGCGAGCGGGGCAGCGGACCATCTCGGCCCGGATGATTTCCCGGGCGGCCCGGCCGCCGGCCTGCAGCGCCCCCTCCATGTAGCCGAAGAAGCCGGGCGAGGCCTGTTCGCCGGCGAAGAAGAGGCGGCCTTCGTGC
>DASSNA010000083.1:0-2044 GCA_035688445.1 Solirubrobacterales bacterium
GAGGGCGGCGACAAACCATGCTTCGTCGGCGACTCGGTGACGCGGGTCTTGGCGCCTGCTGAGAGCTAGCGCCTCCGACTTTCACCCCGCTATAGCGAGGCGAAAGTCGGAGCTGTGAACAGCGACAGCTACTTGACGGTCAGCTTGCCTTCCATGCCGGCCTGGCGGTGGCCCGGGATGGAGCAGTAGTAGGTGTAGGTGCCGGGTTTGAGTTCGACTTCGGCGGAGTTGGAGCCTTCGGAGATGACATCGGTGCCGCCGACTTCTTCGCCGCCTTCGTCTTCGATTTTGACGTCGTGGGGGACGGGCGAGGAGTTGGTGAAGTCGACGGTGACCTTGCCGGCCTTGGCGGTGGCGGAGTCACTGGTGAAGGCGAGGTTGCCGCTCGGGTCGGCTTCGATGTCGAGGGTCGAGGCCGAGCCGGCGCTGCCGCCTTCGGCTTCCTTCTTGGCTTCTTCAGCCTTTTCTTCGACTTCTTCGCCGGCTTCTTCAGCCGTTTCTTCGGCTTCTTCGATCGCGCTGCCGCCTCCCCCGGTTTCTTCGCTGGTGGAGCTGCCGCCACCGCCGCAGGCGGCAAGCGCGAGCGCGGCGAGGAGCATGGCGAACAGGATTAGAAGCTTCTTCATCTGGTTCCTTTCCCGCTAAGGACTTTTCCGGGTATGACTCTAGTGGCGATACGCAACCTGCGGCTACCCGGTTCAGCGGCCGTGGAACTCGGGCGTGCCGCCGCTGAAGAAGGTCTCGACGCCGTTGCGGAGGTCCTCGGTCGCCATTGAGTCGGCGATTCCGTGGCGCTCCAGCTGCAGGTGGTCGTTGATCGAGTTCTCGATGCTGACCCCGACCAGCTTCTTCGCCATCCGCACGTAGTGCGGCGCCTTCTTGGCCAGCTCGCCGACCAGCGCCTGGGCGCTCGCCATCAGCTCGTCGGGCTCGACCACCTCACGCACGAGCCCCAGCTCCTTCGCCTCGGCGGCGCTCATGTTCGGGTCCTCGAGCAGGATTTCCAGCGCCTTGCTCGGCCCGACCACGCGCGGCAGGAAGTAGGTCATGCCGCCGTCGGGGGAGGCGCCGATCCGGCCGTAGGCGGGGGCGAAGAAGGCGGCGCTGGAGGAGATCCGCATGTCGCAGGCGAGTGCCAGCGAGAATCCGGCTCCGGCCGCCGGCCCGTTGATCGCGGCGATCACGGGGTATGCGATCCGTCGCAGGTCGATGATCGCCTGGTGCAGTGCCTCGGCTCCGCGGCGCACGTCGGAGGGCAGGTCGATCTCGTCGGACTCGACGCCTTTGCGGAACCAGGTGACGTCGCCGCCGGCGCAGAATGCCTTCCCGGATCCGGTCACGATCAAGCCACGCAGGGGTGCCCGGTCCGCCAGCCAGCCGAAGGCGACGATCATCTCGCCGATCATCTCTGGGCTCATCGCGTTGAAGGCGTCGGGCCTGTCGAGGGTGAGGGTGCCGATCTCCCCGTCGATCTCGATCTTGATCGTGTTCAGCTGCGGCGGGTCGACGGTCTCGGTGGTCATCTCTCTCCCTCGTGGCTTTCCGGTTTGGCCGAGTGGCCAGCAGCCTACCCTTAGACCGATGGCCAAAGGCAGAGACAGTGACGCCCTCTCGCGCGCCGAGCGGATCGCTCAGCAGCGCAAATCGCTGCCCGACCAACCGGGCGTCTACCTCTTCTACGACCGCCAGGGCGAGCTGCTCTACGTCGGCAAGGCGCGCTCGATCCGCAAACGGATCGGCTCCCACTTCTCCGGCGGCGACACCCGCCTCACCTCGCGGATCGACCGCATCGAATCGCTGGTAACCGCCAACGAGGCTGAGGCCCTCCTCACCGAGCAGAGCTTCATCAAGCGCCACCGGCCGCGCTTCAACATCCGCCTCCGCGACGACAAGTCCTACCCCTACGTCGCCGTCAGCCTCGACGAGGACTACCCGCGCGTCTACTTCACCCGCGAGAAGCACCGCTCCGGCCGCGCCTACTTCGGCCCCTTCTCCAGCGCCAAGCGGGTGCGGGAGACCCTCGACCTGCTCGGCAAGCTGTTCC
>DASSNA010000094.1:0-9103 GCA_035688445.1 Solirubrobacterales bacterium
GACGAATCCAGCGGGGGCGCCGATGGCCTTCGACGCAGTGCTGGGCGAAGACGCCTGGTACTTCCGCTATCCCCAGTTCGCGAGCAAAATGCCGGCGGCGAAGGAATGGATCAAGCTCGAAGGGCTGCCCGGGCAGAGCGACATGAGCAAGGCCGGGGAAAGCCCACAGAATTCTCTGCAGACGCTGGCTGGCGCCGGCTCTGTCCAGCGCCTCGGCCGGGCGCAAGTCCGCGGTGTCCCCACCACCCGCTACCGAGTGACCATGACCCAGGCAGGTATCGTCAAGGCGCTTCGCTCCGAGGGCAAGGACGAACTCGCCGAAGCGCTCGAAACCACTCCGATGGCCGAGCCCACGCGGGGGGAGGTGTTCATCGACCAGCACGGCATGCTGCGCAGGATGAACACGGTGTCGACGGTGATCGCCGACGGTAAGGCGATCACCACCGACCTGCACTCCGACCTCTTCGACTTCGGCATCCACCCGAGCATCCAGCTGCCCGCCGACTCGCAGGTCCTCGACCTCGGCCCGGCGCTGGAAGAAAAGCTCGAAACCGCAATCAGCTAGCGCGCGGTGATGCTTGCGGCGGGGCGCCGGCCCAGCCGTCACCGCCTCCCGATCCGTCTCCCCCTTGCCAAAGGACTTCTGACCAATTATGTTCTAGAAATTATTCAGGTTCTACCTGAGAACACTTGAGTTCTCAGAAGGGAGGCGTCAATGGCCGGCCAATCACCCCGCTTCGAAAGCGAACCGCCGCGGCTACCTGACTGGGCGCACTGGGAACCCTTCCCCATCGGCGACCCCGTGCCCCCGTGGCTGCTGCACGAGATCGACCCGGCCATCCGCGTCGAGCTCGCCCGGATCGTCCTCGACCACCAAACCGCCGTCCTCAAAAGCAAGCTCGACACCACGCAACGGGTGCGCGAGGCGCTCGACAAGGCGCAGTGACCGCGACCGCGACCGCAAGCACGGACGTCACCCTGGTCGGCTTCAAGGACCAGGCGAACCTCGGCATGGGATATCTGGCGGCGACGCTGGCCCAGCACGGGCGCAGCGTCGAGATGGCCGACTACCGCCACCCCGCCGAGGAAATCGTCGAGCGGGTGCTGGAGACGAACCCACTGGTCGTCGGCTTCTCGCTGATCTTCCAGTACTACCTGCCGGGATACCGGAAGCTTGCCCAGGCGCTGCGCGAGGCGGGAGTGGCCGCCCACTTCACGATGGGCGGCCACTACCCCAGCCTTTGCTTCGACGAGGTCCTGGAGAGCGTGCCCGAGCTCGACAGCGTCGCCCGCTTCGAGGGCGAGCTGACCCTGGTTGACCTGGTTGACCGGCTCGACGCCGGCGAGGAGTGGCGCGAGGTGCCAGGGCTCGCCTTCCGCCGTGACGGCGAGTTCGTCGAGAGCGAACCGCGGGCGCTGATCCACCGCCTCGACGACCTACCCCACCCGGTCCGCCCCAGCGAGCCCGCGCAGGTGGTCGGCTTCAGGACGGTGCCAATGCTGGCAAGCCGCGGCTGCGCCCGCCGCTGCTCGTTCTGCTCAATCCACGCCTTCTACCGCACCGCCCCGGGCAAGGTGGTGCGCACCCGCGAACCGGCCGCGATCGTCGCCGAGATGCGCGAGCTCTATGAGCAGGATGGGATCACCGTCTTCCTCTTTCAGGACGACGACTTCCCGCTCTGGGGCAAAGCCGGGCGCCGCTGGGTGGAGGCGCTCGTCCACGAGCTGCACGCGCAGGACCTGGTCGGGCGGGTGCTGTGGAAGATCTCCTGCCGCGCCGAGTACGTGGAGCCGGAGCTGTTCGCGATGCTGCGCGACGCCGGCCTCTACCTCGTCTACATGGGCCTCGAGTCCGGGACCGAAAGCGGCCTCGAGGTGCTGAACAAGCAGATCAGCGTCGAGCAGAACCGGGCCGCGATCGAGACCCTGAAGGAGCTCGGCATCCTCTTCGAGTACGGGTTCATGCTCTTCGACCCGTCGAGCACGTTCGAGAGCGTGCGGGAAAACGCCCGCTTCCTGCAGTCGATCGCCGCCGACGGGCAGGTTGGTGCGCTCTTCTGCCGGATGCTGCCCTACGGCGGCACGCCGATTCGCGACCGGCTGCGCGAAGAAGGCCGCCTGCGCGGCGACGTCACCCGCCCCGACTACGACTTCCTCGACCCGCGGCTGACCGACTACCACCGCCTCCTCGACCGCGCCGCCGAAGGCTGGATCCACAACGACGGCGTCTCCCACCAGTTCAACTGGGCCTGGACCGAGGTCGGGGTGCTGAGTCGGCTGGCCGGGCCGCTGGAGGGGGTCGAGGCCTACCGCGAGGCACTGGCGGCGCTGGCGGCGCGCAGCAACCGCATCCTCTTCGACCTGGTCGAGCGCTCCTCGCTGGCATTCGAGCAAGACGGCGACGACTCCCTGCTCTCCCCTCAGAGGTCCGACATGATCTGCCGCGAACTCGTCGAGGAGCTGCTCAGCCTCCGCAACGAGTTCATCAGCGAGAACCAAGACCGACTGTGGGCGGCAATCGAGCGCTCCCGCGTGCGCGGCCCGATCATCTCCCCGCAGATCTTTTGACGTTGAACGCTCAGTGGCAGTGGTGGGATCTCTGCCGGTTCCGGCGGGGATCGGTTGATGTAGATCGAGTGCCCTGAAACAATCGCCCCCGCGTGGAGGCCTCAGCCCCCCAATCGTCAAGCCCGATCGCATGAGCGACGAGTCCCCGCAGGAAGCGCGTTCGCGACAGGTCGAACGGGCCAGCAAGATGTGGACCGGGCAACTGGTCGACCTCACCGGCCGCAATAACCTCCTTTACTTCCGCGACCTCAGGGTGGGCTCCTTACCCCTCGATTCCTGCCCTCCTACCTTGTTGTTCGCGGCGCTGCAGGGCCGAGCGATCCTCCTCAGCGCCCTCTTCGAAGGAGAGGACGAGCTGAGCGATGCAGTGAAGCGGGCGCGAGCCGTTCGCAACAAAGCCAACGCCCACTACGAGGAGCGCGGACTGGAGACTCTCTACCTCGCTGTCGGCATGGCCACCTGGACCAGCCAAAAGAGCGCCGCAACGCCCGCCGCCCCGGTCCTGCTGGTGCCGCTGCGCCTCGCCCCGAAAGGCGCCGCCCAGGAAGAGTTCGAGCTGACGGTCACCGGCGAGTTGGAGGTGAATCCAACCTTCCTGCAGATGTTGAAAGCAGAGTTCGAGATCGATTGCGACCCCGCTGAGCTGCTCGGCTCAGCTGGCATCGAGGGGATCATCGACACCCCCGAGGAGCTCGACGTCACCTTCGAGTGGCTGCGGAAGAAGTGCGCGTCGGTGCCGGGCTTCGACGTCTCCAGCCGTTTCGTTATCGGCAACTTCTCCTACGCGAAGCTGCCGATGGTCCGCGATCTCGAGGGCGCCCTGGAGGCGATGGCCGAGCACGACCTAATCGCGGCGCTGGCCGGGGACCAGGAAGCACAAGAAGCCCTACGGGAGCGCGGCGCCTCAGAGCAGATCCCCGACCCCGACCACACTCCGCCCGCAGATGAGTTTCTGGTTCTGGATGCGGACTCAAGCCAGAACTACGCGATCAACGCTGTCCTTGCCGGACAGAGCCTGATCATCAAAGGGCCGCCGGGAACCGGCAAGAGCCAGACGATCACGAACCTGATCTCAACCCTGATGGCGCGGGGAAAACGGGTCCTCTTTGTTGCCGAGAAGCGAGCGGCGATCGACGCAGTCCTGCGCCGTCTCGAAGACGTCGGCCTCGGGGATCTCGTACTTGACCTGCACGGTGGGGTCTCCTCCCGGCGGCAGACCGCACAAGCCCTCGCCCTCGCCCTCAACAAGAACTCCCAGCTGGCGAAGCCCGACCTGGAGAAAGTCCACAGGAAGCTCGAGCAGCGCCGCTCGCAACTGACCGCGCACGTCGATGCACTGCACAAGGGCCGCTCGCCCTGGGACCTCAGCTTCTACGAAGTCCTCTGCCGGCTGATGGCGCTGCCACCCGAGGCCGGCTCGGAGATTCGTTTCCGCGGAGAGCAGCTCGAACGTCTGAGCGGCGCCGCGATGGAACAAGCCCACGAGGATCTGGGCGCCTACATCGGCCTCGGCGGCCTCTCGCTCGCGCGCTCCGGATCGCCGTGGGCTTACGCGACTGTGGTCTCATCGGAGGAGGCCGTCGCCCTGCAGAGCAGGGTCGAGAACCTGCGCGCCGATCTCGACCGGCTCCTGGGCAGGTTGCAGCAAGCCGCCGCGGAAACCAGGCTGGCAGCACCGGAGACGCTCGCTGGGTGGGCTGAGCTGCTGGGGCTTTGGGCTCAGGCCGAGGAGGTGCAGAAGACCTATAAGCCCGAGGTGTTCGAGCTCGACCTCGCCCTCGTCGTCGCGGAGTGCGAGCCTTTGGCGCACTCTTTGGCGTCCCGTGCCTCGGCGGCGCTCACGAACTCCGGCTATCGCCAGGCCCGCAACAGCCTTCGCGCCGATCTCGCCGAGGGGGCGCAACCAACCCCCGCCGAGATGCACGCGATGGCCGGCGCTGCGCTCGGCCTGCGCGAACGGTGGCGCCAACTCAGCACCGACCCGGACGTGGTGCCGCAGCCCTGCCGCGAACGCGAGCAGCTACAAGCCGCCTTCGATGGCTTCCGGGCCGGCATTTCCGCCCTGGAGCAGGCGACCGGAGCAAAGGCTCTCAACGACTCGACGATCGAGGCCCGAGTGCTCCTCGACAGTCTCCTCAACGACATCGGGACGCTCGGCAAGCTGCCCGAGCTGCACCGCCTGAAGACGGCCCTGCAGGGGATCGGCCTTGATGTCCTGCTGCGGGAACTGGAGCTGCGTGACTTCGATGCCGCGCGGGCGGCGCAGGTCCTCGACTTCGCCTGGTTGGCCTCGCTGCGCGAGCACTTGCAGCTGACCGACCAGCAAATCGGAACCTTCGA
Organism: Solirubrobacterales bacterium; assembly: GCA_035688445.1. Classification (GTDB taxonomy): domain Bacteria; phylum Actinomycetota; class Thermoleophilia; order Solirubrobacterales; family 70-9; genus VAYN01. The sequence continues at coordinate 4,909 of DASSNA010000094.1, forward strand.
CGGTGAAGTGCACGCCAGCGCGGTCGAGGATTTCCAGCAGGCAGACCGTGAGCACGTCGAGACGACCGCGCGCCGGGTCCGTCGGCGCTGCGCCGAGTTCGCCGTGACCGCCCAGGACGAAGATAAGCAAGGCGAAGCGTTGATCAAGAGCGAGGCCGCGAAGAAACGCAAGCACCTGCCGATCCGGCAGCTCTTCTCCGCTGCCCCGGAGGTGATGACCTCCCTCAAGCCCTGCTGGATGATGAGCCCCCTCCTCGTCTCGCAGGTTCTCCCCTCCGACCGACCCTACTTCGACGTCGTCGTCTTTGACGAGGCGAGCCAGGTGCGGCCCGCGGAGGCGATTCCGGCGATCCTGCGGGGGCGTCAACTCGTGGTGGCGGGAGATGAGCGGCAGCTGCCTCCGACGGATTTCTTCTCCGGCAGCAACCTCGAACTCGAGGAGGAAGAGGATCACGAAGCCGCGCTCAAGGTCGACTCAAGCTTCGAGAGCATCCTCGAGGCGATGGATCCTTTCGTCAGATTCAAGATGCTCCAGTGGCATTACCGCAGCAGGGACGAGCGTCTGATCGCGTTCAGCAACGCCCATCTCTACGACAGGAGCTTGACCACCTTCCCCGGGATCGCGGGACCTGACTGCATCCATCACGTCCCGGTTCCCTTCGACCCCAACCGTGCCGGCAACACCGCCAGCTCGGACCTGGAGGTGGAAAAGGTCGTCGAGCTGATTCTCGAACACGCCGAAACCCGCCCCGAGATGTCCCTCGGGGTGATCGCGATGGGAGTCGCGCACGCACAGCGGATCGAGGAGGCGCTGCGATCCGCGATCGGAGCTGACCGTGAGGATCTCGAAGAATTTTTTGATGAAGATCGCGAGGAGCCGTTTTTCGTCAAGAACCTGGAGCGGGTACAGGGAGACGAGCGCGACGCGATCATCCTCAGCATCGGCTACGGCAAGAACGCCGATGGCCGCCTGCTCTACCGCTTTGGACCCTTGAACGTCGAGGGAGGAGAGCGTCGCCTCAACGTCGCGGTAACCCGGGCGAAGGAACGGATGACGCTGGTCTCGTCTTTCAGCCATCTCGATATGGACCCGGGGAGGTCGCAGGCGCGCGGAGTCGAGCTGCTGCGCGCTTACCTCGAGTACTGCGACAGCAACGGCACGAAGCTCGGCGGAGTCGCTACTCAGTCCCCTCCTTTGAACCCGTTTGAGATCGACGTTCGGGATCACCTCACCCGCGCTGGCCTCCACCTCGAACCTCAGTTCGGCTCCTCCGGCTACCGCATCGACTTTGCCGTCAAGCACCCGGACCGCCCCGGTCTCATGGTGCTCGCGATCGAGTGCGACGGTGCGAGTTACCACTCCGCCCCCACCGCGCGCGACCGTGATCGTCTGCGCCAAGAACAGCTTGAACGGCTTGGCTGGACCTTTCACCGCATCTGGTCTCAGGACTGGTTCGGAGACAAGGAGCGCGAGGTGACGCGGGCCGAGGCGGCCTATCGGGAGGCACTGGCGGCGGCCGACGGAGCGGGTGCAGCAAACGAGGAGGCAAGCGTTTCGGCCTCGCCCAGCAACGGCGCCGGAGGCGAAGGCGAACCCCCTCCTCCCAACGAAGAAGAACACCCCCGCCGCGACGGCCCGCTGCCGATCCCTGCGGCAAACGGACGCAGCATCACTGAGTACACGAACAGGCAGCTGGTATCGCTGATTCGGTGGATCGAGTCAGACGGGCTGCTCCGCACCAAAGCCGAGCTTCGCGAAGAGGCGATTGAGGTCCTCGGCTACCGCCGCCGCGGCCCGAGGATCGTCGCGGCTCTGGACGCGGCAATCGACCAAGCGCGTAACGGCGGGGCGCCCGCCTAGAGCGACCTTTGCCCTATTCGTAGCGCTCGGCGAAGCCTCCCGTCGTTCGTGCTGCCGGCGGAACCTACAACCCACGCTTGCCGTAACAACCTAGTACCGCTACGGGGATTCGAACCCCGGTTTCCGGACTGAGAATCCGGCGTCCTAGTCCCCTAGACGATAGCGGCGAGGAGCGAGCATTTTAGCGGGCCGGTGAGGACCGGCGTTGAGAGGGAGATCACACAGAGGGATGCAGGGCGGGACGGGCGCGGAGCGACCAACCGGTAAATTGCCTGCTCCGCGCGGCTGTGGCGGAACTGGTAGACGCGCACGGTTCAGGTCCGTGTGGGCGCAAGCCCGTGGAGGTTCGACTCCTCTCAGCCGCATCGCCTCATCGAGTCTGTGGTTGACCCCGATATACGGGGTCTAAGACAGACTCGGCGTGCTCAGGCGACCTGAGCGGCCTTCGCCGCCTTGGGCGCTCGGGCGGCGTTGGTGGCGATCTCCTCGGTGAAGCTCGGCCACAGTGCCCGCGGCAGGTCGTGGCCCATCCCCTCGACCATCTTCAGGCGGGCGTCGGGGATCGCCTTGGCGGTGGCGCGGCCGCCGGAGGGGTTGACAAGGATGTCTTTCTTGCCATGGATGACGAGGGCGGGAAGGTCGAGTTCGCGCAGCTTCGGCGTGCGGTCGCCGGAGGCGGTGATCGCGTGCAGCTGGCGGGCGATGCCGGCGGCGCTGTGGCCGCGGTCATAAGAGCGGCCGGCGAGCTCGCGCACGCGCTCTTCTTCGAAGGGGTAGCCGGGCGAGCCGATCACCTTGAAGGTCTTGACGACGCGCTCGATCATCTCCTCGCGCTCGCGCGGCCGCTCGCCCAGCAACAGCCCGAAGGTCCGGTAGCTGGGGTGGCCGACGCGGCGGCTGCCGGTGGTCGACATGATTGAGGTCAGGGAGCGGACGCGCTCGGGGCGCTCGATTGCAGCGGCCTGGGCGATCATCCCGCCCATCGAAGCGCCGACCAGGTGGGCCGAATCGATCCCGAGGTGGTCCATCAGGCCGAAGGTGTCCGCCGCCATGTCGCGCAGCAGGTACGGGGCGGTGCCGGGGCGGCCGATCAGTAGATCGAAGCGCCCGGCGACGCCCGCGTCGCTGACCTTGGTCGAGCGGCCGATGTCGCGGTTGTCGAAGCGGACGACGCGGAAGCCGCGCTCGGCGAGCAACGCGCAGAACTCCTCGTCCCAGGCGATCATCTGCGTCGCCAGCCCCATCACCAACAGCAGCGGCTCGCCGCCCGGGTCGCCCATCTCCTGGTAGCAAAGCTCGACGCCGTTGACGGGCGCCATCAGTTCCTCGCCGAAGGCGTGCATCCGCGGATGGTACCCACTTTGGCCAGCCAGCCAAACGAGGTCAGGTAGAAAGGGGCGGTGCGGACGGCGATCATCTCTGACCTCCACCTCGGTGTTGCCAGCGACGAGGACGTGCTGCGCGACCCGGGGGTGCGGCAGGTCCTCTTCGAGGAGATCGCCGGCGCCGAGCGCCTCGTCCTGCTCGGCGACGTGGTCGAGCTGCGCAACCTGCCGCTTGGGCCTTCGCTGGAGCGAGCACGGCCTTTCTTCGAAGAGCTTGGCGAAGTTCTAGGCGAGACCGAGGTGACGCTGGTCCCCGGCAACCACGACGCCCGCCTCGCCGAGCCACTGCTCGACGAGCTCTCGATCGCCGGTGACCCGACGCTGGGGTTGGAGCACCACCACGCCCCCTCCTCCGGCCCCGCCACGATGATCGACGGGTGGCTCGGCGCGGCGCGGCTGAAGCTCGCCTACCCCGGCGTTTGGCTGCGCGGCAACGTCTACGCCACCCACGGCCACTACATGGACACCCACCTGACGCTGCCGCGTGCCGAGTGCGTCGCCGCGGCGACGATGGTCCGGCTCTCGAAGCCGGTGCCACCGCGGGCGACCCCGGCCGATTACGAGCGCGTGCTCCGCCCCCTCTACGGATTCGCCTACGGCCTCGCCCAAGTGCTGCCGGTGCGGCGGCGGCGCAACGGCCCCTTCGAGAAGGTCTGGGAGACCCTCTCCGGCGAGCGCAAGAACGGCCTCAAGGGCAGGGCCGCCCGCACCGGCTTCCCGCTGGCGATCCGCGGCCTCAACCGGCTGCTGCGCGCGGACTTCGAGCCTGACGTCACCCCGAAGGCGATCTTCCGCAGCGGCGTCGCGGCAGGGGTCGAGATGGCGGCGCGCCTCGGCCTCGACGACGTCCACGTGATCACCGGCCACACCCACCGAGCCGGCCCGCTGCCCGACGAACCCGCCTGGCCCCTCCCCCGCGGCGGCCGCCTGCACAACACCGGCAGCTGGG
>DASSNA010000104.1:0-3150 GCA_035688445.1 Solirubrobacterales bacterium
GAGGGCGAGTTCTTCCGCGCCGACGTCGACGGCAATGTCAGCCGGGTGCCGCCGGAGGAGCGGACCCCGTTCGCGGTCGTCACCCGCTTCGAGCCGACGATCGACGAGCGCCTGCCCCGCGAGGAGCTGACCCACGACCCGCTGCTCGAACAGCTCGACAGCCTGCTACCGACGGGAACCTCCTCCTGCGCCGTCCGCCTCGACGGCCGCTTCGACCTCGTCCGCGCCCGTTCGGTTCCGCGCCAGCAGCCGCCCTACCGGCCGTTGACCGAGGTTGTCGCCGACCAGCACGTCTTCGAGCTCGCCGACGTCGAGGGGACGATGCTCGGCTTCCGCTTTCCCGCCTACATCGAGGGGATCGAGGTCGCCGGCTATCACCTCCACTTCATCAGCGCCGACCGCAGCCGCGGCGGCCACGTCCTCGACTCACGCTCACGCGGCCTTCGTGCCCGCATCGACCCATCCAACGACCTGCACGTCGAGTTGCCGCCGCGGGTCGATCTCGAGGATCCCGCGCTGGCGGCGCAGACCCACGCTGCGGTCAAGCTGGTCGAGCGCTCCGGCTAAGGAGACGGGCAGCGGCGGTAAACGATCCAGGAGTCGTTGCGGGCGACTTTGCGGAACCCCTTCGGCGTCGGCAGGTTGAACTTGGTCTTGTCGTTGGGGTCGAGGATGAAATTGTGGATCACAAATTCGTTGGCGGGCTTGACGAAGTAGCCGCGCTTGGGGACGGCTTCCTCGCTGGCGCTGATGATTTCGGTCGGCTTGATTTCGAGGCCGAAGGCGAGGCGCGGGATGGCGCGGTGGTTAGGGACGGCGATCTTGCCGCAGAGCGGTTCGAAGGCGCCGGCGTCGACGAGGTCGGTGAGGTGGTTCTCGATCCGGCCCTGGTTGGTGAGGTCGGTATTGACGGTCGAGTCGAGGTCCCACTGGTTCGGGAGCCAGACGACGAACATCAGGAGGACGACGCCGGCGAAGAGCTGCCAGCGGCGACGCCAGGGGTGGCCGGGCTCGAGCAGGCGCCAGCCGAGCAGGCCGACGGCGACGAAGATCGCGAGAATCGCGCCGGCGAGCATCGTGTAGCGGGCGATGATCGCTAGGCCCGCCGCGGCGAGGAAGGCGAAGGCGGCGAGGGCCAGGACGAGGGCGGCGAGGGCGAGGGCGGAGCGGCGGCGCAGGAAGGCGAAGGCGAAGATGACGCCGCCGAGGGCGCCGACCATCCCTGGCCACTGCATTACTTCGCCTAGGGCGCGGGGGCCGTAGAGGATCAGGTCGACCGGGCCGGTGTGGCGCTTCAGGGTGTCGACCGTTTCTTGGGTTCCGGTCAATGAGTAGAGCGGTTGGCCGGTGGTGATCCAGTCGAATAGGACCCAGAGGATTGGGGCCGCGAAGGCCAAGACGATCAGGGTCGGAGGTGGGGCGGAGAGGGCATCCCTCGTTCGGACAAGCGCCGGCCTAATTAGGCCGGCGCTTTGAGTATCCGCCCGCTCGAGGGATGCCCTCTCGGCCGACTCGGGCGGCTCAGGAGCTTCCCCCTCGGGTCCTTTGAGCTTGTTCGGGTCCAGGGAGAGCCAGAGGAGGTAGGCGATTGAGAAGCCCCAGGCCTCGGGGCGTAGGAGGCCGGCTAGGGCTAGGAGGGTTAGGACTGGCCAGCCGGTGCGGGGGCGCTTGGCCTCTAGCGTTAGGGCACCTAGGCAGAGGGCGATGAAGGGGAGGTCTATGTAGGCGCGGAGGCCGTTGGAGAGGTAGGGGGCGCGGGTGAGGACGATCGCGGCGGCGACGGCGCCGATCCAGCGGTCGAACCAGAGCGTCCCCAGCCGGTAGACGAGGTAGCCGCAGAGGGCGAGCGAGACGTAGGCGACGATCATCGTCACCGTGATCGCGCCGTCGCCGATCGGCGTCGTCACCAGTCCCAGCAGGTCGGCCAGCGGGTGCGGCGTCGGCGGCAGCGCAGCGCCGTAGTCGGGGCTCATCCCGTGCGCTAGTTCCCGCCCCCAGACGAGCGCGTAGATCGTGTCGTAATTGGGGAAGCCGACCGGGAAGAGGAGCAGCAACGCGCCCGTCACCGCGGCGACCCAGGCGGCGGGCGTCAGCCAGTTGCGGGCCCCCTTCGGCACGCGCGGGACGGTATCGGAGCGTGGATACACTGGCTCGAGTGCCGATGAGCGAGTCGACTTCCCTCTACCGCCGCCACCGCCCCGGGTCCTTCGACGAGGTCGTGGGGCAGACCCACGTCGTCCGCACCTTGCGCAACGCGGTCGAGGGGGGCAAGGTCCACCACGCCTACCTATTCGTCGGCTCGCGCGGGACCGGCAAGACCTCGATGGCGAAGATCCTCGCTCGCTCGCTTAACTGCGAGCGCGGCGGGCCGACCGTCAACCCCTGTGGCGAATGCGAGTCCTGCGTGACGATCGCCGCCGGCACCTCGGTCGACGTGATCGAGATGGACGCCGCCTCGAACCGCTCGGTCGACGATGTCCGCGAGCTGCGCGAGCGGGTCGCCTACGCGCCGACCGGTGGCCGCTGGAAGGTCTACATCCTCGATGAGGCGCACATGCTGACCAAAGAGGCCTGGAACGCCTTCCTGAAGACCCTCGAGGAGCCGCCGCCGAACACCGTCTTCGTCCTCGCCACCACCGAGTCGCACAAAGTGATGGCGACGATCGCCGATCGCTGCCAGCGCTTCGACTTCCAGCGCCCCTCGCTGGAGCAGATCTCCGAGGTGCTGACCCGGGTCGCCGCCGCCGAGTCGATCGAGGTCGACGAGGGGGCTCTGGCCCTGGTCGCCCGGTCGGCACAGGGTAGCTTCCGCGACGCGCTCGGGACGCTCGACCAGCTGGTCGCCGTCGGTGGCAGCCACGTCGAACTGAACGACGTGCTGGAGATGCTCGGCGCCGCCGACGCGGAGCTCCTCTTCGAAGCGGTCGACGCGGTGGTCGCCGAGGACCCCAAAGGCGTCCTGGTCGGGGTCGAGAGGATGGCGCGCTCGGGCCGCGACCCCTCGCAGTTCGCCCGCGACCTGCTCGCCCACTTGCGCCACCTGCTGATCTCCCAGACGACCGGCGAGGTGCCGACCACCTTCGTAGTCACCGCCACCGACACCGCCCGCATGCAGGCCCAAGCCAGCGCGATCAAGCCCGCCAACCTGAT
>DASSNA010000106.1:0-8198 GCA_035688445.1 Solirubrobacterales bacterium
AACGAAGGCGACCGGGTATATGAACTGGTTTGGGCGCTTCACGCGCCCGAAAACCTACAAGTTCCCAATCTCAGATGCAATGTCGGCCGCGGCCTGTTTGGCGTCGGCGAAGAGCATCGAGGTGTTCGGTTCGTAGAAGAGGTCGTTGTCGATGCCGGCGAAGCCGGGGCTGAGCGAGCGCTTGATCACGATCACCTCGTTGGCCTCGGAGACCTCGATGATCGGCATCCCGGCGATCGGCGAGTCGGGGTCGTTCTTCGCCGCCGGGTTGGTGACGTCGTTGGCGCCGACGACGACCGCGACGTCGGTGCGCGGCATCTCCGGGTTGATGTCCTCCATCTCCCGCAACTGCTCGTAGGGAACGTCGGCCTCGGCGAGGAGGACGTTCATGTGGCCGGGCATCCGGCCCGCAACCGGGTGAATCGCGTAGTTGACGGTGACGCCCCGCTTCTCCAGCTCGTCGGCGACCTCTTTGATCGCGTGCTGGGCCTGGGCGACGGCGAGACCGTAGCCAGGCACGACCACGACCGTGTCGGCATAGGCAAGCTTGATCGCCGCGTCCTGAGCGCCGATCGAGACGTGCGGCCGCTCCTCTCCTCCACCGGCAGCGCCCCCAGCGGGAGCACCACCAAAGCCGGAGAAGAGGATGTTGGCGACCGAGCGGTTCATCGCCGTCGCCATCTCCAGGGTGAGGATCGTTCCCGAGGAGCCGACCAGAGTCCCGGCGACGATCAGGGCGACGTTGTCGAGGGCGAACCCGGCCGCCGCAGCCGAGAGGCCAGTGAAGGCGTTCAGCAGCGAGATCACGACCGGCATGTCGGCACCGCCGATCGGCAGCACAACCAGGTTGCCGAGGATCGCCGCCAGAACCAGAAGGAGGATGAAGAGGCCCTGCGAGGGCGATTCGTGGTCGACCGCGAGGACGACGCAGATGACGACGATCGCGATCACCAGGACGGCGTTGATCACCTGCTGACCCGGCGCCGCCAACGGCCGCGTCGGGATCAGGTCCTGGAGCTTGGCGAAGGCGATGTTCGATCCCCAGAAGGAAACCGAGCCGATCACCCCGGCGAAGAGGACCGGGATCAGCGAGTCGAGCGGGAAGTCCTCGCCGATCGAGATCCCGTGGCGGATCTCCGACCAGGCGATCAGGGCGACGGCGCCGCCGCCGACGCCGTTGTAGAGGGCGACCATCTGCGGCATCTCGGTCATCTGCACCCGGATCGAGGCGATCACCCCGACTGCGGTGCCGATCCCGAGGCCGAGGGCGATCAGCCCCCAGTTCCCCATGCCGTCGAGCAGGAGCGTCGTCACCACGGCGACCGCCATACCACCGGCGGCGATCAGGTTGCCGCGTTTGGCGGTGGTCGGGTGGGTGCCCTGTTTGATCCCGATGATGAAGAGGGAGAAGGCGACGATATAGAGGGCGGTGGCTGCGTCCCCGCCCGGCTTCAGCACGGCCTCGACCATCAGCTTCCGCCTTTCCCGTCAGCCTCGGCCTTGGGTTTCGGCTTTTTCGCGAACATGCCGAGCATCCGGTCGGTGACCAGGAAGCCACCGACGATGTTGATCGTGCCGAAGGCGATCGCGATCGTCCCGATCACGTACTCGACCCCGTCGTTGGCGAAGCCGACGACGATCAGGCCGCCGAGCATGACGATCCCGTGGATCGCGTTGGTCTGGGACATCAGCGGCGTGTGCAGGGTCGTCGGCACCTTCGAGATCACCTCGAAGCCGACGAATACGGCGAGGACGAAGATCGTGATCTCGGTCATCAAGCTCATGAGTTACTTGGCCGTCCTCTCTCCGCGGATCTGGCCCTCGTGGGCGATGCAGGCGGCGTCGACGATGTCGTCCTCGAAGTCGATCTTCAGCTGCCCCTCCTCGTCGACCAGGAGCCCGAGCAGGTTCTCGAGGTTCTTGGCGTAGAGCTGGGAGGCGTCGGCGGCCATGTCGCTGACGAGGTTGGCGGGGCCGATCACCTTCACCCCGTCGACGACCACGGTCTCGCCCGGTTTCGAGGGCTCGGCGTTGCCACCGGAGTCAGCGGCGAGATCGATGATCACCGAGCCCGGCGCCATCGAGCGGACCGCTGCCTCCGTGATCAAGACCGGCGCTTGGCGGCCGGGGATCTGGGCGGTGGTGATGATCACGTCCATTTTCGCGGCCGCCTCGGCGAGCGCCTGGCGAACCTGCTCGTTCTCCTCCTCGGTCAGGGGTCGGGCGTAACCGCCCTCGCCCTCGGCGTCGGGGATGAAGTCGAGTTCGAGCGGCCGGCCGCCGAGCGAGGCGATCTGCTCCCAGGCGGCGCGGCGGATGTCGAAGCCGGTGACGATCGCGCCCAGCCGCTTCGCGGTGGCGATCGCCTGCAGCCCGGCGACGCCGGCGCCGAGGACCATCACCTTGGCCGGGGCGACCGTGCCCGCGGCGGTGGTCATCATCGGGAAGAGCTGGCCCGCCTCGCGGGCGGCGAGCAGGGTGGCGGCGTAGCCGGCGAGGTTCGCCTGCGAGGAGAGCGCGTCCATCGCCTGGGCGCGCGTGGTCCGCGGAATCGCCTCCATCGCGAAGGCGGTGACGCCAGCCGCGGCGAGCGCTTTGTTCGACTCGGCGGCGGTCAGCGGCGAAAGGTGGCTGATCACGACCTGGCCCTTGCTGAGCTTGCCGATCTCCTCGTTGGTCAGCGGCCTGACGTGGAGGACGACCTCGGCTCCCCAGGCGGTCTCGGCGGAACCGACCTCGGCCCCGGCCTCCTGGTAGGCGGCGTCGGTGTGACCGGCGCCGGTACCGGCTCCCGCCTCGAGGACGGGGTCGATCTTCTCGCTGACTTTCGCCTGCAGCGATTTGACCACGTCAGGGACGAGCGCGACCCGGCGCTCCCCATCGGCGGACTCTTTCGGCACTCCAAGCTTCATAACTCGCGGCGCGGGAGGATATGCGATCAGGTCAGGAGGGCGTCCCGACCCCCGCCGATCAGGCAGAAACCCCCGCGAGAGCGGCTAGGCGCTCCAAGGTGTGCAGCTGCTCGGCGCGATCGACATGGACCGGAGAGCAGATCAGGCGGTCGATGCCGGCGCCGCGGAAGCGCTCGACCCGCTCCGCCACTTCGGCCTCGGTCCCGACCAGCGAGGTCGCCTCGACGATCTCGTCGGGCATCGCCTCGAAGGCGCCGCCGCGGTCACCGTCCTGGAAGCGGCGCTGGACCTCGTCGGCCACCTCGCCGAAGCCGAAGCGGTGGGCGAGATCGACGTAGAAGTTGGTTTTGCGGCTGCCCATGCCGCCGAAGTAGAGGACAAGGCCGGCCTTGACGACGTTCTTCGCCGCCTCCAGGTCGCCGTCGATCGCCACCTGCAGCGACGGGCTCACCTCGAGGTCGGAGCGCTGGCGCCCACCCTTGGCGAAACCGGCCTCCAGATGCTCGCCCCAGGTCTGCTCGAAGGCATCAACGCTGAAGAAGATCGGGATCCAGCCGTCGCAGATCTCCGCCGCCATCTCCACCGATTTGCGGCCGATCGCGCCAACGAAAACCGGGATCTGGTTGCGCACTGGGTGGAAGTTCAGCTTCAGCGGCTTGCCCTCGCCCCCCGGCAGCGGCAGGGTGTAGTGCTCGCCTTGGTGGTTGACCGGCCCTTCGCGGGCGATGATCTCGCGCACGACTTCGATGTACTCGCGGGTGCGGCCCCAGGGCTTCGCGTAGGGCACGCCGTACCAGCCCTCGGAGACCTGCGGCCCGGAGGGACCGAAGCCGAAGAGGAAGCGCCCGCCGGAGAGTTTGTCGATCGTCGCGCCGGCCATCGCCGCGGCGGCGGGCGGGCGGGCGGGCACCTGCAGGATCGCGGCGCCGAGGTTGATCTTCTCGGTCTTCGCCGCCAGCCAGGCGAGCACGCTGACCACGTCGGAGCCGTAGGACTCGGCCGCCCAGACGGACTCGTAGCCCATCCCCTCAGCGGCGAGCACGAGCTCCGCGGCCTCCTCGCCAGCGGGGCCGATGCCCCAGTAGCCCAGGTTCAGTCCCAGCTTCAGTCCCATCGCCCCCTCACCCTATTGAATAGGGCGATGGGCAACGGCCAACCCTCCGCCGAGCGCGGTCTCTCCAGCAAGGAGGCGGCGGCACGACTTCGCAAGCTCGGGCCGCCGCCGGAAACCTCCTCGCGCTCGGTCTCCAGCATCGTCGCCGGCAACGTCTTCACCCTCTTCAACGCGATCATCGGGGCCTTCTTCGTCCTCGACCTCTCGCTCGGCCTCTACGCCGACTCGATCTTCGGCCTGATCGCCGTGATCAACTCCTACATCGGCATTCGCCAGGAGCTGAAAGCGAAGGCGACGCTGGACGAGCTGGCGGTGCTGGTGGCGCCGCACGCGCGGGTCCTCCGCGACGGCCAGGTGGTGGAGCTCGTCTCGACCGAAGTGGTGCCGGGCGACGTGGTCCAGGTCGGGCCGGGCGACCAGCTGGTCGCCGACGGCGAGGTGATCTCCTCGCGCGGGATGACCCTGGACGAGTCGCTTCTGACCGGGGAGGCCGACGGGATCCAGAAGGGCGACGGCGACCGCGTCCTCTCCGGCTCCTTCTGCGTCTCTGGCTCCGGCCACTACGTGGTTGACGCGGTGCGGGAGGAAAGCTACGCCGGGCGCCTCGCCGGCGAGGCGAAAACCTTCCGCCACCCACCCTCGCCACTGCAGGAGGAGGTCAACCGGGTGATCCTCGCCGCCACCTACGTGATGCTGCCGCTGGCGGTGGTGCTCTTCATCAGCCTCAAGGTGCGCAGCGTCGGCCTAGAAAGCGCAGCGCAGACTGCGACCGCGGGGCTGGTGACGCTGATCCCCGAGGGGCTGGTGCTGCTGATGAGCGTCACCTTTGCGGTGGCGGCGGTGCGGCTGGCGCGGCGCGACACGCTGGTCCAGCAGATGAGCGCCAGTGAGAGTCTCGCCGCCGTCGACACGATTTGCATCGACAAGACCGGGACGCTGACCGCGGGGGAACTGCGGTTGGTCGGAGTCGAGTACGCCGACGGAGTCGACCCCAAAGCCGGCGCGGCGGCGCTCGGGCGCTTCGCCGCCAGCGCCGGCGACCGCAACAAGACGCTGGAGGCGATCGCCGAGAAGTTCCCTGGCAAAGCCGGGCGGGTGCGGAGCGAGGTGCCGTTCTCCTCAGAGTGGAAGTGGAGCGGGGTCTCGATCGACGGGGGTGCCGGCGCCACCTACGTGATGGGCGCACCCGACGTGCTCGCCGAGGCGGGGGCGCTGACGCTGCCACCGCGCCTGGCAGAGAAGCTGAAGGAGGAGACCCGGGCAGGACGCCGCGTCGTCGCCTTCGGCCAGAGCGCGGAGGCACTGCCGAGCGACCCGGCCGCGGGCGGCACGCCGAAGCTGACCCCGCTGGCGCTGGTCGTGCTGGAGGAGACGCTGCGGCCCGACGCGGCGGAGACGATCGGCTACATGCGCGAGCAGGAAGTCGACCTGAAGCTGATCTCCGGCGACGCGGCGGCGACCGTGACCGCGGTCGCCTACGCGGTCGGGGTGCCGCACGAGGCCGGCGTCGTCGAGGGTCCCGACCTCCCGGACGACCCGGAGGGGCTGGAGCAGGCGGCGCTCGCCAACACGATCTTCTGCCGGATCAAGCCGGAGCAGAAGAAAGCGCTGGTCGGAGCGCTGGTCGCCGCCGGGCGCTACGTGGCGATGATCGGCGACGGGGTCAACGACGTGCCGGCGCTGAAGCGGGCGCGGATGGCGGTGGCGATGGGCTCGGGCGCGCAAGTGACCAAAGGCGTGGCGGACGTAGTCCTGCTCAAAGACCAGTTCTCGCGGCTGCCCGAGGCAGTCGGCGAGGGCCGCCGGATCGCCCGCAACATCCACCGCCTCGGCCGCCTCTACCTGACCAAGACCGTCTACGCCGCAACCCTCATCCTGCTGGTCGCCGTCCCCGGCTTCGCCTTCCCCTTCCTCCCCCGCCACCTCACCCTGGCAGCCTTCTTGACGATTGGGATTCCCTCCTTCGTGCTGGCGCTGGCGCCGTCGGATGGGCCGCTCTACCGGGGCCGGCTGCTGCGGGCGCTGGCGGCCTTCGCGGTGCCGGCGGGGGTGGCGACGGCGCTCGGCTCGATCCTCTCCTTCTTCCTCGTCGACACCCTCGCTGGCGCCAGCCTCGATGCCGGGCGCACCGCGGCGACGACGACCCTGATCGTGCTCGGGCTCTGCTTCATCCTCCTGCTCGAGCGCGGCCCCGGCCGCGAGCACATCGCGATCCAGAGCAACATGCTGGCGATGGTCGCGGCGCTGGGTGCCGTCTTCGCCGGCATCCTCGCGATCCCGCCCCTGCGCGAATTCTTCGACATGGTCCTGCTCAGCGCGCCGGAATGGTTCCTCGCCCTCTTCTCCGCGGCAGTGGGCCTGACGATCGCCAGCGTGCTCTGGCGACTGCCCCAGATCGAACAGCTGGAGCTACCTGAGGAGCGCTCTAATCCCCGGGCGGCGGAAGTACGAACTGGCTGACGATCAGGTTGGCCGCCAGCTTCGGCTCGCTGCCCTCGCGGCGGCGCTCGATTCTGACCTCGATCACGACGGTGCTTTTGCCGACGTGCAGGGGCTCGGCCCGAGCCTCGATCTCGTCTCCCAGGATGCCGGCGGCGAAGACGTTGAGCTTGAGCTCGATCGTGGTGAAGTTGTGGCCGGGAGAGATGCAGCGGAAGGTCGACCAGGCCGCGACGGTGTCGCCGAGCGCCGTCCAGACGCCGCCGTGGACGAAGCCGCCCGGGTGCAGGTGGCGCTTGTCGACAACGATCAGGCCGCGGGCGTGGGTGTCCTCGACCTCCAGCGGCTCGATCCCGAGGTCGCCCGGGAAGCTGCCGGGCAGGAAAGCTCGGACCGACTCCGGGGTGATCGCCGAGCTCGGGTGCGGGGCGTCGTTCATCGCCGCGGCAGCCTATTGATCCGGGTCGAGACCGAAGCCCTCGAGTCCGTAGTCGCCATAGGGCTCGTCGCGCTCGCGCACCGCCTCGCGGAAGCCGCCCTCAGCGGCGCGGCGGACGAAGGCGTGCCCCTCCTCGGTGTGGCGGGTGATGCCGTCGAAGAAAGTGCCGAGGGTCTGCACTTGGGCCAGTCCCTGCGCGTGGACCGACTGGTTGACCAGCAGCTTCATCATCACCAGCTGGTTGATCGGCATCCGCGCCACCCGCTCCAGCAGGCGCTCGAAGCGCTCGTCCAGCTGCGCCGCGGGAGCGGCCTCGGTCGCCAGGCCCCACTCCGCCGCCTCGGCGCCGGTGAGGGAATCGCCGGTCAGCAGCAGCCGCTTGGCCCGCATCGGCCCGAGCCGGCTCGCCCACATCGCAGTGGTCGGCGAGCCCCAGACCCGCGCCGGCGGGTAGCCGATCTTCGCGTCCTCGGCGATCACCAGCAGATCCGAGCAGAGCGCCATGTCGGTGCCGCCGGCGACGCAGTAGCCGTGGACTTTGCAGAGCACCGGCTTGTCGGAGTGGAAGAGGCTCATGAAGCCGCGCACGTTGCGGCTCATGAACTGGTAGTCGGTGACCGGGTCCCAGTTCGTGTTCGGGGCGTGGTTGGCGGCGATCACCGCCGGGTCGAGGGCCGAGCCGGCCGGGGCTCCCCCGCCCGGCTCGCCGAGCTCACTCATGTCGCCCTCGGCGGAGGCGACGAGGTCATAGCCACCGCAGAAGCCGGTGCCGTTGCCGGCCAGCGCGATCGCGTGGACCGCGGGGTCGAGGTTGGCCCGCTCGACGCACTCGGCCAACTCGACCGGCATCCGAGCGGTGATCCCGTTCCCCCGCTCGGGCCGGTTCAGGGTGATGCGAGCGACCCGATTACCAGTCTCATAAGTGAGGGTCTCGAGTTCCATCGCGTTGAGTGGTGAGTTTGGCCGCCAATAACCGGCCAAACTCACCAATCGCTGGCCTAGTTCAACCTTTCTACCAGCATGGCCTTGCCCTGACCGCCGGCGACGCACATGGTCTCTAGGCCGACCTGCTTGTCGTCGGTCTCGAGCACGTTCAGCAGGGTGCCCATGATCCGGGCGCCGGTCATCCCGAACGGGTGGCCGAGGGCGATCGCGCCGCCGTGGGTGTTGAGCTTGTCTTCGTCGATCCCGCATTCGGCCATGATCGGGATCACTTGGGCCGCGAAGGCCTCGTTCAGCTCGACCCGGTCGACGTCGCCGATCGTCATCCCGGCACGGTCGAGGACCTTCTTGA
>DASSNA010000134.1:0-3922 GCA_035688445.1 Solirubrobacterales bacterium
ACGAAGAGCCCGAGGACTAGTCGCCTTGGCCGCCGAGAAGCGGACCGGTTACCTCGGCCTTGGCTCCAACGTCGGCGACCCCGCCGCCCACCTACGCGCGGCGATCGATTTGCTGGAGGCGGAGGGGATCGAGATCGAGGCGGTCTCCTCGACCTACGTCACCGAGCCGGTCGGCGAGATCCTCGACCAGCCCGACTTCCTCAACGCCGCCGTCCGCATCCGCACCGAGCTCGAGCCCGAAGACCTGCTCGAAGCTTGCAAGCGGGTCGAGGCCGCGCGCGGCCGCTCCTTCGATGCCCCCCGCCACAGCCCCCGCCCTCTCGACGTCGACCTCCTGCTTCTCGGCGATCTCGAGCTCAGCACCGACCGCCTCACCCTCCCGCACCCCGAGGTGACGACCCGCCGCTTCGTCCTCGTGCCAATGCTGGAGCTCGACCCGGGGTTGACGCTCCCCGATGGGACCTCGCTTGCTGACGCCCTGGAGGCGTTGCCGGAGGGGCAACGGGTCGAGCAAGCGAAGCCACTCTAAATTTGCGCAAATATCCTTGCGGTAACTCTACGTAAAGGAGAAGCAAATGAAGCACCTGAAGATGTTCGGTGGCGCCGCGGTCGCGGTCGTGGCCCTGATGGCATTGCTGGGGGGCGGTACCGGAGTGAAGCATTCGGACCGTTCGTCGAATGCTCCAGCTCCAGCCTGAGCGGGCAGATCTCGAATGCCGGCGGGGCGACCTCGACAGTGTCCATCTCGCTCAGCTCATTGACCTGGTCCGAATGCATCGGCGGCACCCCGACCGCTGGCAAACTCGGGTCGATGGAAGTCCACTACACCGAAAACGGCCGCGGAACAGTCACAGCCCCCGAACTTGAATTTGCCTGGGGACCTTGCGGCTATAGGCCGGAGTCAGGGGATATGGGGCTCCTGACACCGACGCCGAAAGGCCTATCGGAAGGGAAGCTCGACGTCATGATGGAATTCACAAGGACCAATCCATTTCTTCCGGGCTGCCCTTCACCGATCCTCTGGCAGGCGGAATACCGAATTACATCGCCGAAACCAGTGTACGTCGCCGCCAGCTGAGTTGAGCCATCTGGCTAGCGGCCATCGCTCAAGTGAGCGGGGCAAGCCAGTCAGCTGGCAGGATCGGCGGCATCTTGCCTGGGTAGTTCGGGACGAACCGCCTCGCCAGTTCACTGGCGGGGCGGTTCTCGATCGCCGGGCGGAGGTCGTCGAGCGTCATCGCCAAGCCGATGCTGGGGGCGATCTGGAAGTCTGCGACGTTGGGCTGCGCGCCGTTGAGGGTGCCGTCTTCGACCCAGGCATCGACGCGGTCGAGGAGGGCGGGGAGCTTTTCGAGCGCAGCACGCGCATTCTCGTCACTGGCTTCGTTGAAGCGGGCTGAGAGGGCGACTAGGGGGCCACCGGTTTTGACCGCGAGGCCGATCGGGACGCCGAGCTTGGCGCCCTCGGAGTAGCTGCGGAGGGGCTCCTTGTCGTGCTTGAACCCCCACCAGAGCAGCTGCCGGATCGGGTGCTGGAGCTCCTCGTCACCGAGGCGCTCGGCCACTTCGACGGCGGCGCGTTTGTCGGCGTCGGCAGGGAAGAGGGGTGGCTCGGGGCGCAGGCGCTCGAGCTCGCGGGCGATCTGGCGCGACCCCTGCACCTTGTCGCCGTCGATCTTCAGCGCCGGCACGGTGATGCCGGGGAAGCCGACCGCTCGCAGCACGCCCTTGGAGACGACCGGCATTAAGTCTTTGCGCTTGTAGGTGATGCCCTTGTGGTCGAGCATCAGCTGCACCGCGATGCTCGGGTGCGAGGCCGGGATCACGTATAGGCGCGCCTCCATCTTGGGCGATCCTATGCGTAATCGCACCGGTTTGGCTACCTGGCCAGTCCACTCCGGCGATAATCCGCCGCATGCTGCTGGCGGTCGACGTAGGGAACACGCAGACGCACATCGGTGCCTTCGACGGCGAGCGCCTGGTCGAGCACTGGCGCTTCCAGACCCGCTCCGGGGCCACCGGCGACGAGCTGGCGGAGCGGATCGCCGGCCTCTTCTCGCTCAGCGGCGTCCCCTTTAAAGAGTTGGACGCGGCCTGCGTCTCCTCGGTGGTGCCGCCGCTGGGCAGTCAGTACGAGGAGCTGGCCGAGCGCTACCTGAACGCGAGCTGCCTGACGATCGGGCCGGGGATCAAGACCGGGATGCCGATCCGGATGGAGAACCCGCTCGAGGTCGGCGCCGACCGTCTCGTCAACGCGATTGCTGCCTATGAGCGCTTCAAGACCGCCTGCGTCGTCGTCGACTTCGGCACCGGGATCAACATCGACGCCGTCTCGGCCGAGGGCGAGTACCTCGGTGGCGCGATCGGCCCGGGCCTGGCGATCTCCCTCAGCGCCCTGATTGACCGCGCCGCCCGCATCACCCGCATCGACCTTCACGAGCCGACCGAAGCGATTGGCCGCTCGACCCGGGCGGCGATCCAGTCCGGCTTCGTCTTCGGCTTCGCCGGCCTGATCGACGGCATCGTCCGGCGGATCGAAGACGAACTCCCGAACCCGAAGCTGCTCGCCACCGGCGGCTACGCGGCGACCGTCGTTCCCTTCACCGAGACGATCGACGAGGTCGACGACATGCTTACCCTGAAGGGACTGAGGTTGATCCATGCCCGCAACTCGCCCCCAGCTGACTGACCCCTTCCGGATCGGCGATATCGAGATCGCCAACCGCGTCCTGCTGGCACCGCTGGCCGGGATCGGCAACTGGTTCGTCCGCCTCCAGGCCAAACGCCACGGCGCCGGGCTGGCGATCTCGGAGATGGTCTCCAGCTTCGCCCTCCACTACCGCAACGAGCGCACCCTGCGCGAGCTGCTGCGCATCCATCCCGACGAGCACCCGGTCTCGATCCAGCTCTTCGGTCACGACCCCGAGGTGATGCGCTCCGGCGCCGAGATCGCCGCCAAGGCCGGGGCCGACCTGATCGACATCAACATGGGCTGCCCGGTGCCGAAGGTGCGCAAGACCGGCGCCGGCGCCCAGCTCCTGCGCGACCCCGACCTGGCGCTGGCGCTGGCCCGCGCCGCCGCCGAGGGCAGCGGCCTGCCGGTGACGGTGAAGCTGCGCTCGGGGATCGAGGCCGGTGACCGTTCCGGCTTCGAGCTCGCGATCCGCCTCGCCGAGGAAGCGGGGGTGGCGGCGATCGCCTTCCACCCGCGTGCCGCGAGCAAAGGCCACAAGGGCAAGCCCGACTACGCCCTCACCCGCGAACTGGCCGAACGCGTCGAGGTGCCGGTGATCGTCTCCGGCGGCCTCGCCAGCGCCGAGGCGGCCCGCCGCGCCTACGAGGAGTCCGGCGCCGACGCGGTGATGATCGCCCGCGGCTCCTTCGGCAACCCCTGGGTCTTCGAGGAATTGACCGGGCGCCGAATCGAGCCGCCGAGCCGCGAAGAGATCGTCGCCGAGTGGCTCTGGGTAACCGAGCGTGCAGAGGAGCACCTGGGGGACGAGCGTGCCGCTCGCTACCTGCGCAAATTCCACCCCTGGTACGTCGAGCGGCTGGGGGTCACGCCGGAGGTCGCCGATGAGCTCCAGCGCAGCGCCGACCTCGCTCGGGCGCGGGAGCTGATCGCCGCTCTAGCCACGCCTGCCGGGGTCGCCTGAGCGCCCACTTTGGCCGGCTGGCCACCCCCGCTATAATCCCGCGACTTCGTGCCCGGTGCGCCCCCGCAGGTGGCTCATCAGGCGCGTTTTTTTAGGTCACGGGGGACCGGCCAGGCTCCCTTTTCCAATCCAAAGCGAGGTCGTCAAGTGCGTCAGGCCGTCATCACCCCGGAGGGGCTGGAGAAACTCAAAGAGGAAATCGAGTTCCTCTCGACGACGAAACGGCGCGAGGTAGCGGCGCGAATCAAGGAGGCGCGCGAATTCGG
>DASSNA010000150.1:0-3232 GCA_035688445.1 Solirubrobacterales bacterium
GCTGGAGCCGCGGATCTTCTCCTTCAACTCGCCCCACGGCGCCTGCGACCGCTGCCACGGGCTCGGCTTCCAGCGGGTGATCGACCCCGAGCTGGTCGTCCCCGACCCGACGCTCTCGCTCGCCGAGGGGGCGCTGCAGCCCTGGAACCGCGGCATCAGCGCCTACTGGAGGCGCCTGATCGCCTCCGTCGCCGAGGAGTACGACGTCGACGTCGACAAGCCCTGGTCGAAGCTCTCCCAGTCCGAGCGGGAGATCTTCCTCTACGGGACCGGCGACGAACGCCACCACGTCAGCTACACCAACCGCTTCGGCCGCCGCCGCTCCTACAAGGTCCGCTTCGAGGGGATCGTCAACAACCTGCAGCGGCGCTACGAAGAGACCGACTCGGAGTCGAACCGCGAGCGGATCGAGGGCTACATGGCCGAGCAGCCATGCCCCGCCTGCAAGGGCGCGCGGCTGCGGCCCGAGAGCCTCGCGGTCAAGGTCGGCGGCCTCAGCATCGCCGAGTACAGCGCCCTCTCTGCCCACGCCGCGGCGGAGTGGATCGGGAACCTGGAGATGACCGAGACCGAGCGGGCGATCGCGCGGCTGATCGTGCGCGAGATCACCGAGCGCCTCTCCTTCCTCGAGAACGTCGGCATCGGCTACCTCTCGCTGGCCCGCTCGGCGCGATCGCTCTCCGGCGGCGAGGCGCAGCGGATCCGGCTCGCGACCCAGATCGGCTCGCATCTGGTCGGGGTGATGTACGTGCTCGACGAGCCCTCGATCGGCCTTCATCAGCGCGACAACGAGAAGCTGATCGCGACCCTGGACCGCCTCCGCGACCTCGGCAACACGGTGATCGTGGTCGAGCACGACGAGGGAACGATGATGGCCGCCGACCACCTCGTCGACCTTGGCCCCGGCGCCGGCGAGCACGGCGGTCATGTGATCGCCGCCGGCACCCCGGCCGCGGTGGCGAAGAACCCCGCCTCGCTGACCGGGCAGTCCCTCTCGGGCAAGCGCAAGATCGACGTGCCCGCCGAGCGGCGCCAGCCGAGCGGTGCCCTGCTCGTCCGCGGCGCCCGCGAACACAATCTCAAGGACGTTGACGTGACGATCCCCCTTGGCGTCTTCTGCTGCGTCACCGGCGTTTCCGGCTCGGGCAAGTCGACCCTGGTCAACGAGACCCTGCACCACGCGGTCGCCAACCGCCTCCACCAAGCGAAGCTGCGGCCCGGCGCCCACGACGGCATCGACGGCCTCAGCCAGATCGACAAGATCATCAACATCGACCAGTCGCCGATCGGTCGCACGCCGCGCTCGAACCCGGCCACCTACACCGGCGTCTTCGACCACATCCGCCAGCTCTTCACCCAGACCCAGGAGGCGCGGGCGCGCGGCTACAAGCCCGGCCGCTTCAGCTTCAACGTCAAGGGGGGGCGCTGCGAGGTCTGCAAGGGCGACGGCCAGATCAAGATCGAGATGCACTTCCTGCCCGACGTCTACGTCCCCTGCGAGCAGTGCCACGGCAAGCGCTACAACCGCGAGACGCTCGAGGTCCGCTTCAAAGGCAAGAACATCGCCGATGTGCTGGAGATGTCGGTCACGGACGCGGTCGAGTTCTTCGAGAACGTGCCCAAGATCGCCCGCCGCCTGCGCACCCTGCACGACGTCGGCCTCGGCTACATCCGCCTCGGCCAACCGGCGACGACCCTCTCCGGCGGCGAGGCGCAGCGGGTCAAGCTCGCCACCGAGCTCTCCAAAGTCGCCACCGGCGAGACCCTCTACATCCTCGACGAGCCGACCACCGGCCTCCATTTCGCCGACGTGCAGCGGTTGCTCGACGTGCTCGGCCGCCTCGTCGACGCCGGCAATACGGTGGTGGTGATCGAGCACAACCTCGACGTGATTAAGACCGCCGACTGGCTGGTCGACCTCGGCCCCGAGGGCGGCGAAGGGGGCGGCGAGGTCGTCGCTACCGGAACCCCGGAGGAGGTCGCCGCGGTCGCTGGCTCCTACACCGGCCGCTTCCTCGCCGAGCTGGTCGAGCCGGCCAAACGCAAGCGCTCCGCCCGGCGCGAGCCGGTGGCCGCTTAGGCCAACCACCTGGTTTCGCCTGCTGCGACTCGGCCAGCTTTTTGCCCTCCCCGGTTTGCGGGTGAATGAAATGTCCGCAACGGGGTAATCAACCGGGTGACAAATCCGCGATGAGGAGGGCGTATGTCCCGTTCGGTGCCGTTGAGGGTTGGATTGATCGGATGCGCGCTGCTGGCTGTGGGCCTTTTGGTGGCCGGCTGTGGCGGCAGTGGCGGAGGTGGCGGCACGAAGATCGCCCTGCTCCTGCCGGAAAACGAAACGCCGCGCTACGAATCCAACGACCGTCCCGATTTCGAAAAGGCGGTCGAAGAAAAGTGCGAAGACTGCGAAGTCCTCTACAGCAACGCGGGTGGTGACGCTTCCAAGCAGCAGAGCCAGGCCGAAGCGGCGCTGACCCAGGGCGCCGAAGTCCTGGTCGTCGATCCGATGGACGCCAAATCGGCGGCGGCGATCGCCGAAAAGGCGAATGCCCAGAACGTCCCGGTCGTCAGCTACGACCGCTTGATCGAAAACGCCGAAGTCGATGCCTACATCTCCTTCGACAACGAAAGAGTCGGCGAACTGCAGGGCGAAACGCTGGCGAAAAAACTGAAAGAAGACGGTAGCCCGAGCGGGCCGATCATCATGATTAACGGCGACCCCGCCGACCCGAACGCGGCGGGCTTCAAAAAAGGCGCGCACAACGCCTTTGAAAAAGAAGGCGTCCAGGTCGCCAAGGAGTACGACACGCCGGGTTGGAGCGCCGAAAACGCCCAGCGCGAGGCTCAGCAGGCGATCACCGCCCTCGGCAACAACGGCTTCGCCGGCATCTACGCCGCCAACGACGACACCGGCGGCGGCGCGATCGCGGCGCTGAAAGGCGCCGGCATCAACCCGGCCGAAAAGCCGGTCACCGGTCAGGATGCGACGGTCGCCGGCCTCCAGCGGATCCTCGCCGGCCAGCAGTTCATGACCGTCTACAAGGAAATCACGCCGGAGGCGACGATCGCCGCCGAAATCGCGATTGCCCTCGCCGAAGGCAAGGAACCGCCGCAGGGCAAGCTGAACGAGAGCGTCGACAACGGCAAGACCGGGGTGCCCTCGGCGATTCTGGAACCGGTCGCCGTGACCAAAGACAACGTCAAGAGCACGGTGGTCGCCGATGGGTTCGTC
>DASSNA010000183.1:0-3862 GCA_035688445.1 Solirubrobacterales bacterium
CTCCAACGAGATGGAGATCACCCGCGTCGATATGGACCGCTTCGCCGAGCGCTCGCAGCACCTGGCCGGTGAGGCGATCGACGCCGGCCGCGTCGCCGAGGAGATCGTCCCGGTGACGGTCAAGTCGCGCAAGGGCGAGACCGTCGTTGAGGTTGACGAGGGCCCGCGCCCGGAGACCACGCTGGAGACCCTCGCGAAGCTGAAGGCGGTCGGCGGCGAGGGGGCGACTCACACCGCCGGCAACGCCCCCGGGGTCAACGATGGCGCCGGCGCGATCGTCGTCGCCTCCGAGGAATGGGCGGAGAAGGAAGGCAAGGCGCCGCTTGCCAAGGTTCTCTCCTACGGCACCGTCGCCGACGATTTCGCCTACCTGGCGCGGACGCCTGGCAACGCGGCGCTGAAGGCGCTGGAGAAGATCGGCAAGAGCCCCGAGGACGTCGATCTCTGGGAGATCAACGAGGCCTTCGCCTCGGTCGCGATCGGCTCGATGCGAATCCTCGGCATCGGCGAGGAGAACGTCAACGTCAACGGCGGCGCGATCGCCTTTGGCCACCCGATCGGCGCCTCGGGCGCCCGAATCGTCGGCGCCCTCGTCCATGAGCTGCGCCGCCGCGGTGGCGGCCTCGGCGTTGCCGCGATCTGCTCGGGCGGCGGCCAGGGCGACGCGATCGTGGTCGAGGTCAACGGAGGCTGATCTTGGAGGACGCGCAGCCCGCGAGCGGAGATGAGCCGCGGGCTGCGGCGTTCTTTGATCTCGACAAGACCCTGATGGCGGGGTCGAGTGGGATGCAGTTCGCCCGCATCGCCGCCAAACAGGGAATCGTCAGCAAACGGCAGCTCGCCAGCTGGGGCTTCGAGCATCTGCGCTACCGCCTCCGCGGCACCACCGACGCTCGCACTGCCGAAGTGCTGAAGGTGGCGCGGGAGCTGATCCGCGGCGTGCCCGCAAAGGCGATCGACCGGATGGGCCCGGAAGTGATGGCGGCGATCCTGCCGCGCGTCTTCCCGCAGATGCTGGCCGAGGTCTACGCCCACCAGGACGCCGGCCGGCCCACCTTCATCGTCAGCGCCGCCGGCAACGGTGTCGTCGAAACGCTGGCCGACGTGCTCGGGATGACGGGCGGCATCGGCACCCGCTACGAGATCGACGAGGAGGACAACTACACCGGCCGCCTCGAGGGGCCCTTCGTCTACGGTCCCGGCAAGGTCGAGGCAATGGAGGAATTCGCTGCTCTTCACGGGATCGACCTGGCGCAGTCCTACGCCTACTCGGACTCGCTCTCCGACCTGCCGATGCTGCGCGCGGTCGGCAACCCGGTCGCCGTCAACCCCGACCCGCCGCTGGCCGAGATCGCCCGCGCCGAGGGTTGGCAGACGCTGCACTTCGAGCGCCTCGGCCGTCGCCTGGTCGCGCTGGCGGTGACGCTGTTGGCAACGGTGGCGGGCTTCGGCGCCTCACGCGTCGCGGCGCGACGCAGAGTGCCTGCGCCGCGCCGCTTGCCGGTCCGCGCCGGCCGCGGTTGAGTGCCGGCGCGGACCGGGGCCCTCTCCCCAGTCGTTGCCCCATCGTGGAAACCGGGGGACGAACACCTCGACACGCAACATCTCAGTTCGCGGATGCGCTGTCCTCCGTGTCGGGGCGCATTCATCGGGGTGTTTTTCCGCAGCCGGGTGCAGTTGACCGCTAGGGTTCCGCTCCGGATGGAGGCAGCAACCGCACGCAAGATCCGCGTCGTCGTCGCCAAGCCCGGTCTCGACGGGCACGACCGCGGCGCCAAGATCATCGCCCGCGCCCTGCGTGACGCCGGCATGGAGGTGATCTACACCGGTTTGCACCAGACGCCGGAGCAGATCGCCGAGACGGTGATCCAGGAGGACGCCGACGCGGTCGGTCTCTCGATCCTCTCCGGCGCCCACATGACCCTCGTCCCGAAAGTGGTGGAGCTGCTGAAGGCGCAGGGGGTCGATGACGTGCTGGTCACGGTCGGGGGGACGATTCCCGCCGACGATATTCCCGAGCTGAAAGAGCTTGGCGTGGCCGAGGTTTTCACTCCCGGGGCGGGGACCGACGACATCGTCGAGTTCATCCGCGAGCGCGCCAGCGCCCGCCACGCCGCCGAAGAGTGATCTTTGACACAGATCCGTGCATAGGTTCCGCTGTGGCGGGTATGATCCTGATTGACTCGTCAGTCAACTCGGACAACCGTTAAGATCGCGCCGCGCGGCGGCCCGTGAAAGCCGCATTCTGCCGCCCGCGAAGACCTGAGAATCATCCCCAAGGAGGCTTGAACTTGAAGATCTGCGTCCTGGTCAAGGAGGTACCGGACGCCGCCGTTCAGAAGCGCATCGACCCAAACACGATGCGACTGGACCGCAGCGGCGAGAAAAATCTCAACCCCTTCGACACGCACGCCCTCGAGGCGGCGATGCAGATCAAGGAGGGTGGGGCGATCCCGGTCGAGGAGGTCGTGGCCGTGACGATGGGCCCGAGCTCCGCGGTTCGCGCTCTGCACAAGGCGGTCGCCCTTGGCGCCGATCGCTCGGTGCACCTCTCCGACGATGCATTGGCCGGCTCCGACGTCTGCGCGACTGGTTACGCGCTGGCGAAGGTGCTCGAGTCGGAGAGTCCCGACCTGGTCCTGCTGGGCCAGCAGTCGGACGACGGCGAGTGCTACACGATCGGCGCCGTCGTCGCCGACCACCTGAAGATGCCGTCGCTGACGCAGGTGATCCAGATCGACGTCACCGACGGCAAGTTGCGCTGCGAGCGCCAGGCCGAGTACGGCTACGACACGGTCGAGATCGAACTGCCGGCCGTAATCAGCGTCGGCGACGCGATCAACGAGCCGCGCTACCCGAGCCTGAAAGCGATCATGGGCGCGAAAAAGAAACCGCTCGACTCGAAGGCGACCGGCGACGTCGGGATCGACGGCGGCCTGGTCGGCGAGGGCGGTTCGAAGACGAAAGTCCTGGCCCTGAACCCGCCGCCGGCGAAGGAAGCGGGGGAGATCATCGAGGACGAGGACACCAACGAGACGGTCGAAAAGATCGTCGCTTGGCTCGACGAGAGGAAGCTGATCTAAATGGCAGGGATCCTGGTTTACGCTCTCCACGACGACGAGGGCAACTTCAACAAAAACTCGCTCGGGGCGATCTCCGAGGCGGCCAAGCTGGCCGGCGAAATCGGCGGCGATGCTGCCGCGCTCGTAGTCGGCGACATTGCCGACGACGCTTGCGCTTCGCTCGGCAACTACGGCGCCGCGAAGGTCTACCGGGCCAAGAGCGTGCCGGAGGGCCTGGCCCAGCCGATCGTCGACGCGATGGCCAAGGTGATTCAGGACGAGGGCATCTCCTACGCCCTCTTCGGCGGCGGTCTGCTCGGCTTCGAGATCGGTGCCGGTCTCACCGCCCGCCTCGGCGCCGGGGTGACGATGGAGGTCACCGCGGTCAAAGTCGACGGTGGCAAACTGGTCGCCGAGCGGCCGATCCTGCAGGACTCGGAGGTCGCCGACGTCGGCTACGTCTCCGAGCCCGGCATCATCATCGGTCGCCTCAACGCCTTCGACGCCAAAGAGAGCGGCGGCACGGCAGCGGTCGTCGACGTCGACGTCGAGCTCTCCGAGTGGTCGACCAAGGCGAAGATGGTCCAGCGCGGCGAGCAGCGCGGCGCCGACGTCAACATCGAGGACGCTGACATCCTCGTCGGTGGCGGCCGTGGCCTCGGCGCTGCCGAGGGCTTCAAGCTCTGCGAGGAACTCGCCGAGTCGATGGGCGGCGCGGTTGCCGCCACCCGCGCGGTCGTCGATGCGGGCTGGTATCCCTACGCGGCCCAGATCGGCCAGACCGGGAAGACGGTGGCGCC
>DASSNA010000194.1:0-6423 GCA_035688445.1 Solirubrobacterales bacterium
GCTACCACCACCTTCGCCACCCGCTATTCGGGCGAAGAGCACGAGGCGAAGGCTGCCGAGTACAAGAAGTTCAACGAAGAGGTCGAAAAAGGCGAGACCTCGGCCCCCTTCGAAAACGAAGGTGGCGCTGAAGGCGGCGAAAGCGAGGCGGCCGAAGAAGAAGCCGAAGCGGGCGCCGAAGGTCCCGAAAAAGAAGAACCGATCGGCAAGAGTGAAGGCTCAAAGGAAGCCGGGGGAGGGGGCGCCAGTACGACCCTCCAACTCGAAGCCAGCCCCACTGCGCTCGCCTTCGATACGACCAGCCTGGAAGCCAAGGCCGGCGAGGTCACGATCGACTTCACCAATCCCGCGCCGATCCCGCACAACGTGGTGATTGAGGAAAACGGCAAGGAACTGTCCGGCTTCGAACCGATTGCCGAAGGCAAGGAATCGGAGACGGCCAATCTCAAGCCCGGCACCTACACCTTCCTTTGCACCGTCCCCGGTCATGCCGCAGCCGGCATGGAAGGCACGCTTACCGTCAAGTAGACCGGCGCATCTCTGCGTCCTCAGTCGCTTGTGTGCAGAGCACACGGCGCTCCCTGCGTCCTTGACCTGCTTGGTCTACTCGCCGCTAAGCTCGCCACATGGGGAAGAAATTCCACGTCACCACCTTCGGGTGCCAGATGAACGTGCACGACTCTGAGCGGATGCGGGGGATGCTGTCCTCGCTCGGCTACGAGGAGGCGGCTGAGCGCGAGGAAGCGGATTTGATCCTCTTCAACACTTGCTCGATTCGCGAGTCGGCTGACAGTCGCTTCATCGCCCACCTAGGACAGGCGAAGAAGCTCAAGTCCGAAGACCCGGAGCGGGTGGTCGGCGTCGGCGGCTGCTGGGCCCAGTCGGTAAAGGACGAGGTCTTCGAGCGCTTCCCGTTCGTCGACGTCGCCTTCGGTCCGGGCCAGATCCACAAGCTGGCCGAGTTCCTCAACTCCGACTCGCTGAGCGCCCAGGGCTATTTCGAGTTCGAGGACTTCTCCGGCCACCTGCCGGCCCGGCGCGAGCGCGAGTTCCAGGGGTGGCTGCAGATCTCCCAGGGCTGCAACTGCGCCTGTTCCTACTGCATCGTCCCCTCGACGCGGGGGCGCGAGGTCAGCCGCGACCCTGGCGAGCTGATCGCCGAGGCCGAGTCGCTGGCGGCCGACGGGGTCGTCGAGGTGACGCTGCTGGGCCAGAACGTCAACAGCTACGGGCGCGACCTGCCCGGCGATCGGCGGATCGGCTTCTCCGAGCTGCTGCGCCGCGTTGACGGCATCGAGGGAATCGAGCGGATCCGCTACACCAGCCCCCACCCGAAGGACATGAAGGAGGACGTGATCCGCGCGCACGCCGAGCTGCCGGCGCTCTGCGAGCAGATCCACCTGCCGCTGCAATCGGGCTCCTCCGCCATCCTCAAAAGGATGCGGCGCACCTACGACCGCCAGCGCTACATGGACCGGGTGGCGCTGATCCGCGAGCACGTGCCGGACTGCGCGATCACCACCGACATCATCGTCGGCTTCCCGGGCGAGACCAAGGCTGATTTCGAGGAGACGCTGGGAGTGGTGGAGGAGGTCGGCTACGACGGCGCCTTCACCTTCGTCTTCTCGCCCCGGCGCGAAACCGAGGCGGCGACGATGGAGGGGCAGCTGCCTCACCCGGTCAAGGTCGAGCGGATGGAAAGGCTGGTCGAGGCGGTGCAGCGGCGCGCCGCCGAGCGCGCCCAGCGCTTCCTCGGCCGCACCCTGGACGTGCTGGTGGAAGGGACGAGCCGCACCGACGAGACGAAGCTGCGGGGACGGACGCGGCACGGGAAGGCGGTCAACTTCGACGGGGTCGCCGATCCCGGTGAATTCGTCCCGGTCGAGATCGAATCGGCAACTTCGCAGACCTTGAGCGGGGTCCTGGCGCGACCCCTGACGCCCCTTCTTTGAACGTCCTGGCGATCTTCGGCCCGACCGGGGTCGGCAAGACCGGGGTCGCCATTGCGCTGGCCGAACTACTGCGGGAACGTGGAGAGGACTCTGTCGCGATCAACTGCGACGCGCTGCAGGTCTACGAGGGGTTGGAGGTGCTGACCGGAGCCGCGACCGCTGAGGAGCAGGAGAAGCTCGAGCACCGGTTACTGGCGTTCGCACCAGTGACCTCGGACTTCTCGGTTGGCGACTACATGGAGTTGGCTCATCGCGAGATTGATACGGCGCTGGCGGCTGAGCGGCGGCCGATTGTGGTGGGGGGGACGGGGTTGTATCTGCGGGCGGCGCTGGCTGAGCTCTCGCTGGAGAAGGTGCCGCCCGAATCGACGGAGTCAGAGCTCTGGTCGCCGGAGACCCGCCATCCGACGACGATCTTCGGCCTCGACATGCAGCGGACGCGGCTCTACGAGCGGATCGACGCGCGAGTGGAGACGATCGTCGCCGCCGGGGCCACGGAAGAGGCGCGCCGCGCCGACGCGCTGGGACCCGGCCGCACCGCCCGCAAAGCGCTCGGCTTCGACGAGCTCCTTGCTGGCGACCTGGAGACGATGAAGCAGCGCTCCCGCAACTACGCCCGCCGCCAACTCACCTGGATGCGCAAGATCCCCGACCTGCACTGGATCGATCGCACCGAGCTGAGCGACGAAGAGGTCGCCGAACAGATCGCAATAGGGTGCCGGCCGTGAAGTTCGAGAAGTGGCAGGCACTGGGCAACGACTACTTGATCCTTGAGCGGGACGATTTGCCTTGGGAGCTAACTCCGAAGCGGGTCGAATGGCTCTGCGACCAGCATTTCGGGGTTGGGGCTGACGGGGTGCTGCTTCTCTCACGCAGTGAGGACCCTGAGTTCGTCGCCGACCTGCGCATCTTCAACCCCGACGGCTCCGAGGCCGAGCTCTCCGGCAACGGCGCCCGCGAGGCGATCCTCTACCTGCGGCGCAATGACTGGACCGACGAGGACGAGTTCGCGATCAACACCGTCGCCGGGCCGATTCGGCCGACGATCACCGGCGATCTGACCTGCTCGGTCGACATGGGGCACGCCTCGACCACTTCGAAGGACTACCCCTCCGGCGGCGAGGACGGCCGTGGCGTACTCGAGGCCGGCGGCCGCAGCTGGGAGTTCCAGCACGTCTCGATCGGAAACCCACAGTGCGCGATTGTCGTCGGCGACGAGCTCGACGAGCTCGACCTCGGCGCGATCGGGCCGGATATCGAAGGGCATGAGCTGTTCCCCAACCGGACCAATGTCTCCTTCCTCGCGATTGACGGTAGCCGTGTGCGAGCGCGGATCTTCGAGCGCGGGGTGGGGGAGACGCTCTCCTCGGGCACCGGTGCCAGCGGCGCCGCCATCACTGCCTTTCTGCGCGGGTCTCAGAGCCCGATCATGGTTGAGCTCGAAGGGGGAGAGCTCGAGGTCGAGATCGCCGACGACCTAGCCGTGCGGCTGAATGGCTGGGCCGAGCCGGTCTTCCGCGGCGAGCTCTCGCCGGAGCTGTTGCAGGCGCTCGCAGAGCTGGACGGATAGATTCCCGCGCCCATGAGCATCGCCGAGCCGTCGAAGCGTCTGGAGGCAATCCCTCCCTACAAGTTCCAGGAACTCGAGCAGCAGATCGCCGATAAGCGCGCTGCCGGGATCGACGTAATCAGCCTTGGGATCGGCGACCCCGACGAACCAACCTATCCCCACATCGTCGAGGCGATGCAGGAGGCGGTCGCAGAGCCGGCCTACCACCAGTACCCCAGCAATCGCGGCCGCGACGAGTTCCGCCAGGCCTTCGCCGAGTTCTACGACCGTCGCTTCGGGGTCGAGATCGAACCCGCCTCCGAGGTGATCCCGGCGATTGGCGCCAAGGAGTGCATCTACAACCTCTGCTTCGCGTTCCTCGACCCCAGCGACGTTGCGCTCGCCTCCGATCCTGGCTATCCGGTCTACACCGGCGGCCCGATCCTCGCCGGCGCCAGGGCCGAGCTGCTGCCGCTGGTGCCCGAGCTCGGCTTCGCCCCAGACCTCAGTGCCGTGCCCGCCGACGTCGCCGCCCGGGCCCGACTGATGTTCGTCAACTACCCGAACAACCCGACCGGCGCCATCGTCCCCGACGGGTTCTTCGAGCAGGTTGTCACCTTCGCCAAGGAGCACGAAATCCTCGTCGTCCACGACAACGCCTACTCGGAGACGACCTACGACGGCTACGTCGCCCCTAGCTTCCTCGCTACGCCCGGAGCGAAGGAGGTCGGCGTTGAGGTCTTCTCTCTCTCCAAGGGCTACAACATGACCGGTTGGCGCTGCGCCGCGATCCTCGGCAACGCCGAAGCGATCCAGACCTACTGGCGACTGAAGACCAACGTCGACTCCGGCCTCTTCGAGGCGATCCAGATGGCCGGTGTCGCCGCTCTGCAAGGCTCGGGCGACCCACTGAAGCGGATGAACGAGACCTACACGCGCCGCCGCGACCTCGTCGTCTCCGCCCTGGACGAGATCGGCGTCCAGGTGGCCTCGCCGAAGGGCACGATCTACGTCTGGGCGCCAGTCCCCGAGGGCCACACCTCGACCTCCTTCTGCGAGCTAGTGCTCGAGGAGGCCGCCGTCGTCATCTCGCCCGGCTCGATGTACGGGCCAAGCGGCGAGGGTTTCTTCCGCATCGCCCTGACCGCACCGGATGACCGCATCGAAGAGGCCGTCGAGCGCATGCGCGAGCACCTCAGCTGATTCGAGCTTCAGGCTAAAGGCGCGGCCGTTGACAACGCCAGAAGGCGTTGGTAAAGCACCTCCTTGTACCTAAATCAGCGCGAAACGCGCTTGACAAGGAGAAACAGATGAACTACCTGAAGATGACCAGCTTTATTGCGGTCGCGATCGCATGCTTAATCACTGCATTAGGCGCTGCCGAGGCCTCGGCGACCGTTCTCTGCAAAACAGCGGACGGCAAAACATGCAAATCCGGCTGGGGCTACGAAAGCAGACCCATACATGCGGTGCTTGATCCAGGTACTGGGAATGCCAAGATCACAACGACGTTCAAAAATGTTGAATGCGGCAAGTCGACAATCGAGGCCACAATTCTGGGCGAAGGTGGAGCGACCGAAACAATCAGAGCGGAAGTATCGGTATTTAGCTTCGAAGAATGCAACTGTGAAGTCAAAACCCTAGAAAAAGGGACTCTAGAAATCCACTACACCAGTGGCACGAACGGCATGCTGACATCGAACGAAGCCGAATTCACAGTTACCTGCAGCACGATCTTTGGCAATGTCCACTGCATATATGTCACCGCCAACACTAGCCTGGGGACGATCACAGGCGGCAGCCCGGCAACAGTAGACGTCGAAGGCGCCAACATCCCGCGTGCATCGACAAGCGCTCTCTGTAGCGAAAAAGCAAATCTGGATGCCAAGTACGAAATAACAGACCCAAGCCCTCTTTACGTGTCCGCCGAAACATAGAGCTCGGGTAAGGGGCTGCCTCTACGGAGGCGGCCCCTTTCAAGCACTTGGGTTGCGTTCGGCCTTCTTGCGCCAGTAGCGATCGAGGCCGCTCCATTGGTATGCGGTGGGGACGGCTTGAAGGAGCTCGTCGATGGTGTCGCCCTCGATTCGTTCGCCGCGCAGTTCACTGCGGATGCGGGACTCGAGGTCGGCGTTGTATTCGTCCTCGGTCATGCGGTGGGCGAGCCCGGCCTCTTCACGCAGTTTGGCCTTGACCTTCTCGATGTGGCCGGGGACGTCGTCCTCGATCGCGCCGAAGTGGGTTAAGGCAAGGCGCTCTGGGGACCAGGCGGCGACGGTGTCGAGGGAGGCTTCCCAGGTCTCGACGTCGATGTCGGGTGGGGGAGTGGGGGGCACAATCAGATTCGAGGGCGGGATGCGGCAGGCGGCTACGTCGCCGCAGAAGGCGGTGCCCGTCCCTTCGTGGAAGTAGCAGACGTGGTGGGAGGCGTGGCCGGGGGTGTAGGCGACCTGCATGCCGAGAACGGTCTCGCCCCCGGCGAGGGAGCGGACGTTGGCCTCCGGCACGGGGACTATCTCGCCCCAGAGGTACTCGAGCTTGTCGCCGTAGAGCCGCTCGGCGCTCGCCAAGAGCTTCGAGGGATCGATCAGATGCGGCGCCCCGCGCTCGTGGACATACACCTCCAAATCAGGCCAGCGCCGCACCATCGCCCCAGTCGCCGCCGCGTGGTCGAGATGAATATGAGTCAACAGCACCGCCCGCGGCTGCTCATCCCCAATCGCCCCCAGCACCGTGGAAAGCGACGACTCCGGCCCCGGATCCACCAGAACCCCGTCCACCTCCCAGCAACCGATCACATGCGGCCGCCCAAGGTGCATCACATCAATCACACGCACGACGGCAGCTTATGTCCCCGTAGCCCACCGACGATCACAGGCGAGTCGGGGGAGGTCTCGACGGACCCTCCCCGCTGTTGTCCGG
>DASSNA010000147.1:0-4132 GCA_035688445.1 Solirubrobacterales bacterium
CCTCGGATTGCTCGGCGTTGGCCGGGGTGATGTCGAGGTAGCGGTCGATGATCCGGGCGGCGAGCGGGTAGACCAGCGGCAGCCCCCGGCGCTCCCAAGCGGGCACGCCGGTGCAGGCGTAGGCGATCGCGATGTCGCGCCGGCCGCGCAGGTTGAAGTACATCCACCGGCGCCCCTCGGGCCCGAGGACCTCGTCGAAGTCGCCTTGCAGCACCCGGACCTCCGCCGCGGCGGCGGGGTCGTCGGGAAACAGGGCTCGGTCGGGTGGCGCCTGCGCGCTCGCCTCCTCGACGATGTCCGCCGAGTCGGCGAAGACGCGATCGCCCCAGACCAGCACGGGCGCCGTTTTCTTCCCTCCGGCTCGGGCGACGGGGATCCAGTGAATCACCTGCAGGTGCGCTCGCTCCCTGTAGACGATGCCGGCCCGGTCCAGCGCCCAGCGAGCTTTCTCGCAGTAGTGGCTGATCGGGATCGTAATCAAGGTCGGCG
Organism: Solirubrobacterales bacterium; assembly: GCA_035688445.1. Classification (GTDB taxonomy): domain Bacteria; phylum Actinomycetota; class Thermoleophilia; order Solirubrobacterales; family 70-9; genus VAYN01. The sequence goes on from DASSNA010000147.1 coordinate 490, forward strand.
TCTCAGCCATTGCAACAGTGTGCCTTGTGTCGCCTCGCTCACGAGATGAGCCCGGGAAATAGAATGCACGCAATGGACGCCCAGATCACGCCGGAGCCTCCGAGCGAGGAGGGGTTCGCCGACCTCACCGGCCGGATCGACGAGGGGCCGGTGACGATGCTGAACCTGCTCGCTTTCAAGCCCGACGGGGGGCGCGAGCGCTACGCCGAATACGGCGCCGCAGTACTCCCGCTGCTCGAGAAGACCGGTGGTCGTTTGGTGTTCCAGGGCGAGGCTTCGCCGGTGGTGCTCGGCGGGGAGTCCTGGGACCTCGTGCTCTTGGTCGAGTACCCAACCCGGCGGGCCTTCCTCGAGATGATCCAGTCCCCCGAGTATCAGGAGATCGCCCATCTGCGCACCGAGGCGCTGATCCGGGGCGAGCTCCATCCGCTGAATAGCTGAGGTTGAAATAAAACCCAACTTTGGTGCGGTGCTCGTGCCTGGCAGGGTTAAAGGAGCAGCTTGGGAGGATCTCTTCTGAAACTGGAAGTTCGCAAAATGCGGCTTCGGGAGAGCGCAATTTGCGGGCGTCTTCGCGCCTTGCGATTGCCTCTATTCACATCTGCGCCCAAGAGCGATCTGCTCTTGGGGCCTTGTGCCCACCTCTAGAGCCTCAGTATCCCTTCCTTGGGAGGGCCATCAGGTACCTACGCGACAGCGCAGCGCTTACCCAAGAGGAGCTCGCGAACAGGAGCGGAATCCACACAACGGAGATCTCCCGCCTGGAGCATGGGTGGCGCAATCCCAGCTACGAGACCCTTAGGCGCCTCGCCAAGGGCCTCGGCCATCCCTGCTCGCGCATACTCACGTTGGCGGAGATCTTTGAGCGGGAGGAGGACAAGTCGAGTTAGTGATGCGCGGGCTCCCTCGCCGTCACCTCGAGACCAGCTCGACCACTGCTCGCTGCGCGTCGGGCAGGGTGCGTGCCGCCGCCGGACCGAGAATCCGGCGCCACAGCGGCGCCAGCGCGCCCTCGATGTAGATCGTGTTGACGAGCCGGCTGCCGCTCCCGTTCGGCTCGATCAGGTGCCGGTGGCCCATCCGCGCCCCGGGAAGGCGGGCCTCGTCGGTGAATAGCCTGCCCTCCTCGTATTCGACCACTCGGAAGCGAAGGCGCAGCCCGGTGCCGAAGACGATCCGCGCGCTGGCGCCGAGACCAAGCGGCTGGTTGAGCTCAGCGCTGCGGATCTCGCTGTTCCACTTCGGCCACGCTTCCGCATCCACGTAGGCATCACGCCACACCGTGGAGGGCGCGACCTCCGCCTCGAGTTCGCTCGTCGTCTCCCATCGACTCATCTTTTAGATCCTCTCTACTGGTGGGGCGGACGAGCCTCCGAACATATTCGGACTCCGCGGTTTTTGTCACTCGGGCCGGTCGGACCCTCTGCTTGGCAGACCCCAGCTTCTCCTATATGGTCGAAACTTGTTGAACAAATAAGCACCGGTCGAGCGAGGCGAGATGCCGCCGCGGGCAAGGGCGCCCGGTCCAGTCATTTAGGAGGAGAGAAATGAAGTGGAGGCGCATCTCAGGGGTGCTCTGCGTGGCGGCGTTCTTTGCCATCTTCGCCGGGCAGGCGTGGGCGACGAAGTACGTCGCGCTCGGAGACTCGTACTCGTCGGGTGTGGGGACGAGGACGTTCTACGAAGGGACCTGCAAGCGGTCCGTCTACGCGTACCCATATCTGCTGCACAATGCCCATCCCACCTGGACGTTCGTGAACGCGACCTGTACGGGTGCGAAGACGGGGGACATCCTCAACACCCAGGCGAACAGCCTGACGTCTGACACCAACTGGGTCAGCTACACGATTGGCGGCAACGACGCCGGCTTCTCGAGTGTGATTACGACCTGCGCTCAACCGTCATGGGCGTCCGACTGTAACGGTGCGATCAACACGGCCCAGTCCTATATCCAGAACACGCTGCCCGGCCGGCTCGACCTGGTCAACAACAAGATCAAGGAAAAGTCGCCGAGCGCGCAAGTGGTTGTGCTCGATTACCCGAAGCTGTTCAACGGTGAAGACTGCAACGCGCTCACCTTCTTCAGCCCCAGCGAGGAGACGCGGCTGAACGAAACGGCTGACATGATGAAGAACGTGATTAGCGCTGCGGCGACGCGGGCCGGAGCGAATTTCCACTTCGGCAACGTGATCCCGTCGTTCATCGGTCACGCCGTCTGTGACGGCGGCGGTGGCTCGTCGACCGAGTGGATCAACGGCCTCTCGAACCCGGTGGAAGAAAGCTACCACCCGAAGGTTCAGGGTCACGCCAACGGTTACTACCCGGTGATCCACGGGATCACGGGCTGATTTCAGGCCGGCGTTCGTCTTTTTACCGGCTATATCCCGGAAAAGGACGAACGCCGGCTCATCACCACTCGCCGCGGCGGGCGTCGGCCCAGATGTCGACCTGCCCGTCGCCGGCGCTGGTGTGGCGGTCGATCTCCGCGAGCTCCTCGTCGGAGAGCGCGAGGTTGTCGAGGGCGTCGACGTTCTGCTCGAGCTGCGCGACCGAGGAGGCGCCGATCACAAGGCTGGTGACGCGCTCGTCGCGCAGCGCCCAGGCGAGCGCCAGCTGCGCGAGGGTCTGGCCGCGGCGCGAGGCGATCTCGTTCAGCGCTCGCAGGCGCTCGATCGTCTCCTCGTTCAGCCACTCGTTTTCGAAGGTCGCTTCGCCGCGGGCGGCGCGGGAGTCCTCGGGGATGCCGTCGAGGTAGCGGTCGGTCAGAAGGCCCTGGGCGAGGGCGGTGAAGCCGATCACCCCGACCCCCAGCTCCGCCGCCGCGTCGAGCAGGCCCTCGCTCTCGATCCAGCGGTTCAGCATCGAGTAGGAGGGCTGGTGGATCAGCAGCGGCGTGCCGAGCTCGCGCAGGATCGCCGCCGCCTCGCGGGTGCGCTCGGCGTCGTAGGAGGAGATGCCGACGTAGAGGGCCTTGCCCTGCCGCACCGCGGTGTCGAGTGCGCCCATCGTCTCCTCCAGCGGCGTCGTCCCGTCGAGCCGGTGGCTGTAGAAGACGTCGACGTAGTCGAGCCCCATCCGCCGTAGCGACTGGTCGAGCGAGGCGAGCAGGTACTTGCGCGAGCCGCCGCCCTGGCCGTAGGGGCCGGGCCACATGTCCCAGCCGGCCTTGGTCGAGACCACCATCTCGTCACGGTAGGGACCGAAGTCCTCGCGCATCAGGCGGCCAAAGTTGAACTCGGCCGCACCGTAGGGAGGTCCGTAGTTGTTGGCGAGGTCGTGGTGGGTGATGCCGAGGTCGAAGGCGCGCCGCGCTATCGCCCGCTGCCTCTCGAAGGGTCGGTCGTCACCGAAGTTGTGCCAGTAGCCGAGCGAGAGCCGCGGCAGGTCGAGCCCCGAGCGCCCGCACCGCCGGTAGCCCGTCTTTCCCTCGTAGCGGTCCGCGGCTGCGACGTAGCTCATCGTTGCTGCGGCTACCCGACGGTCCCGCTCGCTAACGCACCACCGGCCCTTCTTCTTCCCTGCGCCGCTGTTCTTCTTCTTCGATCCGTCTCGCCGTTTCTTCTTCTTCGATCTGGCGCTGTCGTTCTTCTTCTTCGATCCGTCTCTGTTCTTCTTCCGCCCGGCGCTTTTCTTCTTCCCTTTC
>DASSNA010000209.1:0-11170 GCA_035688445.1 Solirubrobacterales bacterium
AAGGCCCCTCCGGACAAAAGATGTGGAGGGTCCGGCGGGGCCTTCCCCGGCTCCCTTCGATCGCGGGCGGGATTCGCCGGCCCTTCTCTCGTGAGGCTTGCCAAATTTCTCGCTCACGGGGGCGTCGCTTCTAGGCGGAGGGCTGAGGAGATCGTTGCTAAGGGGCTGGTGACGGTTGGTGGGGAGGTGGTGACCGATCCGGCTCGGGATGTGGGGGAGGGCGATGACGTGCGCGTCAATGGGGAGCTGGTGGGGGCGGAGGCGCGGGAGGTTTGGGTGGTGAACAAGCCGGCGGGGGTGGTCTCGACGGCTCGGGAGCCTGGGAGTCGTCCTGCCGTCGTCGAGCTGGTTGAGACTGAGGCGCGGCTCTATCCCGTTGGCCGGCTCGACGCCGACACCACCGGCCTGCTGCTGCTGACCAACGACGGCGAGCTCGCCAACCGCCTCACCCATCCGCGCTACGAAGTGCCGAAGACCTATCGGGTGGGGCTGCGGACTCCGCTCGCCGAGCGCGATCTGGAGCGACTGCGGGACGGTATTGAGCTCGAGGACGGCCCCACCGCGCCGGCCCAACTAAAGCGCCTCGGCGACCGCGAGATCGAGATCACGATCCGCGAAGGCCGCAACCGCCAGGTGCGGCGGATGGTGGAGGCCGTCGGCAACCGCGTCGGGTCCTTGAGGCGGATTCGCTTTGGCCCGCTGGGGCTTGGTGGCTTGAAGGAGGGCGCTAGTCGTCGCCTTTCCGAAAATGAGATCGCCGAGCTTCGTAAGGCTGCTGATTGACGGGCCGGCTGGCAGAACGAGAGCCGCGTTTCCCCTCCAACATGCAGGTGGGGAGGGGAAACGCGGCTCTCGTTCTTGCCGCTCGGCCTATGCGACTCGCCTAAGAGATTCGCGAGGCGATCGTGTCGGCAATTGCCGCGGCTTCGGTTTCCGCTTGTCGGTGGGTCACTCGCAAGGTGGCGTACCCAGCCCGCATCAGTTCCCGGTCGCGCCAGCGGTCGCGCTCGAATGCGAGGTGGGTGCCGTGGAAGTCGCGGCTGTCGGCCTCTAGGACGAAGTAATGGTCGGGCCAGAGGAAGTCGACCTCGATGCGCCCGTTGGCGATCTGCACGGGCGCGTTGAGGAGCGGGGCGGGGAGGTGGCGCTGGACGAGCAGCGGTAGGACCTTTGCCTCCAGCGGGCTTTTGAGGCGGCCCTTTTTGGTTAGCGGGGCAGCCTGGCGCCAAGCCTCGACCAATGCGCGTAGCGATCCGACGCCGCGCCGGCCTGGATCGATCGCCCGCTCGATCTCCGGGATGTCCAAGGAGCGCCGCTGCGCCGCCCGCTCGAAGGCACTCCGCAAGGTCCAGTCGCCGACGACGCTCGCGAGGTCGACCAGCGTCCGGGACGGGCTGGTGCAAGGGATGCCAGCAACGGTCCCGACCTCGTCAGGGCGTGGTGCCCGCACCCGATGGAAGCGGATGCCGTCGATCTTGCGGCCTCGAGCCCCTGGCGCAATCACGTCGATCACTGCTGGCCCTTTGTCGATCAGCCGCAGAATCGCAGCCGCGCTCCGGTGCGAGATGACGGCACCTTCGCCGCAGGCGAGCGTTGCGGCTCGGAGTCGCCCGCGCTCGCCAATCCGGGCATGGCCTACGGCATAGGTCCCACGGAAGAGTCGATGCAGCCGCCCTGCTTCGACGGCGCGATGAATCGCGGCCTCGCTCATACCGAGGCCGCGGAGTTGCTTGCGCGCCACGACTCCCTGCTGGTCAGCGGCGAGCTGGGCAAGGCGCCGTCCCAAATCGGTGTTCCTTTTGCTCGCTATGCGGACATAAGGCGCACCGCTGTGGGGATTCGCCCCCCGACTCTGAGAAGATTCAAGAGAGTGAGCAGTAACGGAAGCAACGGAAACCTGGAATTCGGCGCTTACCAAGGTCCCCAGCCGCGGCTCTTCGCCGTGCGCGGGGCTGTGCAGGCGGAGGCGAATGAGGCGACGGCGATTCTCGCTGCCACTGAGGATCTGATGCGGGGGCTGATTGAGCGCAACGGGCTCGAGCCGGCGGACATGGTGAGTTGCCTCTTCACGACGACCGACGACCTCGACGCTGAGTTCCCGGCGGTTGCGGCGCGAGACCTGGGGCTGACAGCGGTTCCCCTGATGTGCTGCCGCGAGATTCCGGTCCCTGGCTCGATGCCGCGGGTGATCCGGGTGATGCTGCACTTCTACGCGCCGGAGGGCCACGAGCCCGAGCACGTCTACGTCGGCGAGGCGCAGAAGCTGCGCACCGACCTCCACGCCGCTCAGTAGCGCGGCGCCGCCCCCGTCCGTCACAATCGCGCCATGACGATCACCTTCGCGGAGAAGCTCGCCCGCATGCCGGGTTACCAGGCCGGGGTCCCGACCGGGCAGGCGCCTGAGGCGATCGCCGCGGGGCGGATCGCCCAGCTCGCCTCCAACGAGTCGCCCTTCCCGCCGCACCCGAAGGTGGTCGAGGCGATCGCCGAGACGGCCGCCGCGATGAACCGCTACCCCGACCCCGACGCGACGCTCCTGCGCCGCCGCCTCGCCGAGCGCTACGACGCCGAGCCGGCCCGTGTCGTCGTCGGCAACGGCTCCTGCGAGATCCTCCTCGCCGCCGCCGAGGCGCTCTGCGAGCCCGGCGCCGAGATCCTCTACGCCTGGCCGGCATTCTCGATGTACCCGTACCTGCCGGCGCTGACCGGCGCCCGCGAGGTCCGCGTGCCGCTCGGCGAGGGCGACGTCCACGACCTCGACGCGATGGCGAGCGAGGTGACCGCGGCGACCCAGCTGCTGCTCGTCTGCAACCCCAACAACCCGACCGCGACCCACATCCCCGCGGCCGAGATCGCCGCCTTCTGCGAGCGGATCCCCCCGCACGTGACCGTGATCCTCGACGAGGCCTACGTCGAGTTCCAGACCCACGACGATCCCGACGCCACCCTTGACCTGATCGACGACTTCCCCAACCTCGTCGTCCTGCGCACCTTCAGTAAGTGCTACGGCCTCGCCGGGCTCCGGGTCGGCTACGCGATCGGCTCTACCGGCTTCCGCGCCGCCGTCGACGCGGTCCGCCAGCCCTTCAGTGTCAACGCCCTCGCCCAGGCGGCCGGGGCGGAGGCGATCCTGCACCAGGACGACGTCCTGCGCCGGGTCGAGAGCACGGTCGCCGCTCGCCTCGCCGTACAGGAGTCGCTGCGGGAGCTGGACCTCGCGGTCACCGACTCCCACGCCAACTTCTCCTGGATCGACCTCGGCGACGCCGACGAAGCCGCGGTCATCGCTGGGCTCGCTGAGCGGGACATCGCCGTCCGCCCCGGCAAGGCCCTCGGCGGCCCCGGCCACATCCGCGTCAGCTATGGCACGGCCGAGGAGAACGAGCGCTTCCTGCGCGTCCTGTCGGATTTACTTGACTAATCGCTCGCTCGTGGTAGAACCTCATGCAAGGTGAGGTTGGACAAGCCAACATCCGCGATCGGCTTCAGTGCGCTCGGCGCCGCGGTCGCGCCTGGCTACCTCACCTATTGGCGATTTAGCTAGGCGTTCGGCCTGGCGGCGACGCGCCGCCTCGAAGAGTTCACATCTTCTGGCCGGGCGCCCTCGAGTATCTGCGCGTCGCGTGCACCAACCGATCTGGCAGCGGGCGACCAGAAAGTACGATTCAAGAGATTTGGAGAAAGGCGAAGGCAAAATGTTCATCGGGATGGAGGGGGCTAAAAAAGACGGCGTCCGCGACCAGCGGATCGCCAAAGTGGTCGAGCTGGTGTCGCCGGAACGGCTGCTGGGAGAGTTGCCGCTCGGCAAAGAGCGGGCGCAAGTCGTGGTCCAGGGGCGGGAAGAAGTCCGCGACGTGCTGCAGGGCAAGGACTCGCGGCTGATGGTCGTGGTCGGCCCCTGCAGCGTGCACGATCCAAAAGCGGCGATGGAGTACGCGACCAAGTTGAGCGCCCTGACGCGCTCGCTCGGCGACGAGCTGCTGGTCGTGATGCGGGTCTACTTCGAGAAGCCACGGACGACGACCGGCTGGAAGGGGCTCATCAACGACCCGCACCTGGACGAAAGCGGTGACGTCAACGCGGGTCTGCACATCGCCCGCAAGCTGCTGCTGGAAGTGCTCGACACCGGGCTGCCGATCGGCTGCGAGTTCCTCGACCCGATCACGCCGCAGTACATCGCCGACTGCGTCGGCTGGGGGGCGATCGGGGCGCGCACCTCGGAGAGCCAGACCCACCGCCAGCTCGCCTCGGGCCTCTCGATGCCGATCGGCTTCAAGAACCGCACCGACGGCAACATCCAGATTGCGGTCGACGCGGTGCGGGCGGCGGCGGCGCCCCACGCCTTCGCCGGGATCGATGACGCCGGCCAGCCGGCGATCCTGCACACGACTGGCAACCCCGACTGCCACATCATTCTTCGCGGCGGTCACGGCGTTCCCAACTACCACCCGCCCGAGGTCGAGGACGCGCTGGTAACGCTCGGCGTCGCCGGGCTGCCGGAGCGGGTGGTGATCGACGCCTCCCACGACAACAGCGGCAAGGACCCGGAAAAGCAGTTCTTCGCTGCCGGCGAACTCGCCGACCAGATTGCCGACGGCAACAAAGCGATCGTCGGGGTGATGCTGGAGAGCTTCCTCGTCGAGGGGCGCCAGAACCTGGTCCCAGGCGAGCCGCTGACCTACGGGCAGTCGATCACCGATGCCTGCATCAGCTGGGAGGACACGGTCTCGGCGCTGGAACGGTTCGCCGCCGCGGTGGAGGCGCGCCGGGGTTCATGAGAATCGCTGTCCTCGGGGTGGGCCTGGTCGGAGGCTCGATCGGGCTCGCCGCGCGGCGGCGGTTGGAGGCTGAGGTGGTCGGCCACGGCCGCAACCCGGCGAATCTGGAGCGGGCGGTTGAGCTGGGGGCGATCGACCGCGCCGCCGGCTCACTTGCCGAGGCATGCGAGGGGGCGGATGTCGTCTTCTGCTGCGCTCCGGTCGCGGCGCTGCCAGCGCAGGCGCGCGAGGCGCTCGCGGCCTGCGGTCCCGAGGCGGTCGTCACCGACGTCGGCTCGACCAAGGGCGAGCTGGTCGCTGCCGTCGGCGACGACGAGCGCTTCATCGGCGGTCACCCCTTGGCGGGGGCGGAGACGGCCGGGGTCGAGAACGCCCGCGAGGACCTCTTCCAGGGCGCGCGCTGGTACCTGACCCCGACCGAGCGCTCCGGCGGCCTCCTCTACGACCGCCTGCAGCGGGCGGTTTCTGACCTGGGTGCGCGCCCGCAGGCGATCGACCCGGCGGCGCACGACCGCCTGATGGCGACGGTCAGCCACCTGCCGCATGTGCTCGCCAACGTCCTCGCCAGCGAGGCGGCGGAGTCGCTGACGCGCGACTCCGAGCGCCTGCCCGACGTCGGCCCGAGCTTCCGCGACGCCACCCGCGTCGCCGGCTCCAACCCGGCGATCTGGGCCGACATCTTCGCCAGCAACTGCGAGGCAGTCGCCGATTCGGTCGACTCGGTCGGGGCACGGCTGCGCGAGGCGGCGGAGCTGATCCGCGCCGGCGACCGCGAGGCGCTCGCCGCCTGGCACGCCGAGGCCGGCGCTGCGCGCCGCCGCCTGGTCGAAGCCGAATCGGAGGCGGGGCCGCTGCGGGAGCTGCGGATAGTCGTCGCCAACAAGCCCGGCACGATCGCCGCGCTGGCGCTGGCACTGGGCGACGCCGGCGTCAACATCGAGGACATGGCGCTGCATCCGGCCCCCGACATGACTTCGGGTGCCGTCTCCCTCTGGGTGGCGGGCGACGAGGGCGCCGCGAAGGCGGCCGAGCTCGTGCGCGGCCTCGGCCACACGGTCACGCTCGCCGAATAGGCTCGCGCCGATGACCCGCTTCGACCCCTCTGGCCCGCTGCGCGGCCGCCTGCGCCCGCCGTCGGACAAGTCGATCTCCCACCGGGCGGCGCTGATCGCGGCGATGGGGGAGGGCGGGACGATGATCGAGGGCTACCTCGACGCGGCCGACACGCGCTCGACCCTGGCGGCGGTCGAGGCGGTAGGCGCCCGGGTGGAAGGCGGGGATGCCTCGATCTCCTCGCAGCTGCGAGTGCACGGCGTCGGTCTGCGGGGCGCCGAATCGGCTGACATCGACGTCGGCAACGCGGGCACGCTGCTGCGCCTGCTGCCGGGCTGGCTGGCGGGGCAGGTAGGGGAGAGCTGGACCCTGGACGGCGACGAGTCGATCCGCCGCCGTCCCGTCGACCGCATCGCGGCGCCGCTGCGGCAGATGGGTGCGCGCCTCAAGTGCCGGGAGGATCGCCTGCCGCCGCTGCGGATTGAAGGGGAGCCGCTGCGCGGCATCACCTACGAGATGCCGATCGCCAGCGCCCAGGTGAAGTCGTGTCTGCTCTTCGCCGGTCTCTTAGCGGAGGGGGAGACGCGCGTGGTCGAGCCGCTACCCAGCCGCGACCACACGGAGCGCATGCTTGCTGTAGCGGGCGCCACGGTCGAACGCGACGGGGACGCCGTCGTCGTCAGGCCGGCCGAGCGCCTGGCACCGGAGCCGATCACGGTTCCCGCCGACATCTCCTCGGCCGCCTTCTTCGTCGTCGCCGCCTCGCTGGTCGCGGGCAGCGAAGTCGTGCTCGAGGAGGTCGGCGTCAACCCGACCCGGACGGGGTTGCTCGCGATCCTCGAGCGGATGGGGGCGGAGATCGGGGTCGAAGACGAGCGAGAGGTCGGTGGGGAGCCGATCGCCACGCTGCGCGTGCGCGCCGCACCCCTCCAAGCCACCGAGGTCGGCGGTGCCGAGATCCCGTTGGCGATCGACGAGCTGCCGCTGGTCGCGCTCGCCGCCTGCTTCGCCGAGGGGACGACCGTGATCCGCGACGCCGAGGAGTTGCGGCGCAAGGAGTCGGACAGGATCGAGACCGTGACCGCGGCGCTGACCGCCCTCGGCGGCAAGGTTGAGCCGACGCCGGACGGGATAGTGATCGAGGGCACGGGTGGCTTGCGCGGCGGCACGATCGAGTCCCACGGCGACCACCGGATCGCGATGCTCGGCGCCATTGCCGGACTCGCTTCGCAGGAGGGGGTTGAGGTGGTCGGGATGGGCGCCGCTGCGGTCAGCTATCCCGGCTTCGAGGCTGACCTCGGTTCGCTGCTTGGAGGCTGAAGTGCGGGGCGCCGACCTCGAGGTGGAGCGGCTGGGGAATGGGCCGCCGGTCCTCTTCATTCCCGGCAGCGTCGTTGAGGCGAGTCTGACCTGGCGCCGCCAGCGAGATCTCAGCCGCGACTGGACGCTGATATTTCCCAACCGACCGGGCTTTGGCGCCAGCCCGCCATTGCCGCGCAACGACTTCGAGACCGAAGCGCCGCTGTTCGCTGAGCTGCTCGGCGACGGTGCCCACCTCGTCGGCCATTCGTATGGCGCGGTGATCGCCCTTCATGTGGCGGCGCTGCGGCCCGAGGCGGTGCTCTCGCTCACCGTCTCTGAGCCGGGTACCCTGCAGCTAGCGGGGACGCCCGAGGCGGCGGAAATGATGGCTAACGGGGAGCGTCTCTATGGCGCCGCCGACTCGATCACGCCGCTCGACTTCGTCCGCATGTTCCGCTTCGGTGCTAACTCCGCTCGCGAGACGCCGAGCGAGCTGCCGGAGTCGCTGCGCCGCGGAGCCGAGCTGGCGATGCGCGAGCGCCCGGCCTGGGAGGGGAAGGTCCCGCTCGATCGCATCGCCGCGGGCGGCATCCCCGCGCTCGTCGTCTCCGGCGGTCACTCGCGGGTGTTCGATTCCGTCTGCGACCGGCTGGCCCAGGCGCTGGGAGCCGAGCGGGCGACGATCGAAGGCAAGGGCCACAGCGTCCCCGAGGCCGGCGACCCCTACAACCAGTTACTGGAGCACTTCCTCACCTCGCACGAGTCCATACGCTGACGCCATGGTGATCGCGATCGACGGCCCGGCCGGGGCCGGCAAGTCCTCGGTGGCGCGCGCCGTCGCCGCCGAGATCGACTTCACCTACCTCGACTCGGGGGCGATGTACCGCTGCGTCGGCCTCGCCGCGCTCGAGGCGGGGATCCCGCTCGACGACGGCGAGGCGCTGGGCGAGCTGGCTCAGGGCTTGGAGATCGGCTTCGACGGCCGCCGGGTGCTGCTCGGCGAGCGCGACGTCAGCGACGAGATCCGCACCCCCGAAGTCTCTGCTGCTGCCTCCCAGGTCTCCGTCCATCCCCGAGTGCGGGAGGCGATGGTGGCGCGCCAGCAGCAGCTGATCGGGGCTGGCCGCTACGTCGCAGAGGGGCGCGACATCGGCACCGTCGTCAGCCCCGAAGCACCGCTGAAGATCTTCCTCACCGCCTCCGGCGAGGAGCGGGCGCGCCGCCGTGCGGCGGAGACCGGCGAACCCGTCGAGGAGGTGCTCGCCGCCCAGCGCCGCCGCGACGCCAGCGACACCGAGCGCGAGCACGGCGCCCTGCGCGCGGCCGAGGATGCGGTCGAGCTCGACACGACGGGGTTCGGCCTCGACGAAGTCGTCGCCCGGGTCGTCGCCCTCGTTCGAGAGAGAGGTCTCGCATGAGCCTGCCGACCGTCGCCGTCGTCGGCTTCCCCAACGTTGGCAAGAGCACGCTCGTCAACCGGCTGGTCGGCGGCAACGAGGCGGTTACCTCGCCCGAGCCCGGGGTCACCCGCGACCGCAAGCGGTTGGCGACCGAGTGGAACGGGATCGCCTTCGAGCTCGTCGACACCGGCGGGATCGACCTCGGCGACGAGGCGGAGCTGGCACGCGACGTGCAAGCACAGGCGCGGCTGGCGATCGCCGAAGCCGAGGCGATCCTGATGGTGGTTGACGGGCGGGCCGGGCTGCGGGCGGGCGACGCCGAGCTGGCGAAGACGCTGCGCGGCGGCGAGGTTCCGGTGATCGTCGTCGTCAACAAAGTGGACCGGCCCGACGAATACGCCTCCCCCGCCGAGTTCCACGCACTTGGGCTGGGTGAGCCGCTGGCGGTCTCGGCAACCCATGGTCTCGGCACCGGCGATCTGCTCGACGCGGTCACCGCCGCTCTCGGCGCGCGGGAGTCGCAGCCGGAGGGTGACGACGCGACCCGCGTCGCCGTGATCGGCCGCCCCAACGTCGGCAAGTCCTCGCTCGTCAACGCCTTCCTCGGCTCCGACCGGGTGATCGTCTCCGACCTCGCCGGCACCACCCGCGACGCGATCGACACCGACGTCGAGGTCGACGGCCGGCGGGTGATCCTGGTCGACACCGCCGGGCTACGGCGCCGCTCGAAGGTCGCCGGCACGGTCGACTACTACGCGCAGCTGCGCACTGAACGCGCGGTCGAGCGCGCCGACGTGGCGATTGTGGTGTGCGACGCATCCGAGGGGGTCACCTCCGAGGACCTGCGGGCGGCGGAGACGGCGATGAAGGCTGGCTGCGCGACCTTGCTGGTGCTGAACAAGTGGGACGTGACCGAGACCGACATCGACGACGCCCGCGCCCGGGTCGAGCGCAAACTGCGCCTGCGCCCAGCGGTGATTACCTGCTCGGCCACGCGCGGGCGCAACGTCGGCGCGCTGCTGCCGCGCGCGTTGCAGCTAGCCGACAAGGCCGCCGAGCGAGTCCCGACCCCGGAGCTGAACCGCTTCGTTGCCGACGTCGTCGCCAAGAACCAGCCGCCGGCGAAACGCGGCCGGCGGCTGCGTCTCTATTACGCAGCGCAGGTGGGGGAGAGCCCGCCGCGGGTCGCGATCCAGGTCAACGACCGCAAGCTGATTACCCGCGACTGGGCCTACTACCTGGAGAACCAGATGCGAGAGACCTATGAGCTTGAGGGCGTACCGCTCGTGATCGATTTCGTGCCGCGGTCGGGCTACCGAGGACGTGAGTGACGCCCGGCGCCATCGGTCGATCTTCCTTTACTCTTCCCGCCATGCCTACTTCCAAGCCGCTCGCCGAGGGCGAGTACCTCTTCACGTCGGAGTCAGTTACCGAGGGCCATCCGGACAAGGTCGCCGACGCGATCTCTGACGGGGTGCTCGACGCGATCATGGCCGGGGACCCGGGCGGTCGGGTCGCCTGCGAGACCCTCGTCAACACCGGCATGGCGGTCGTCTCCGGCGAGATCTCCACCGACGTCCACCTCAACATCCCGGAGATCGTCCGCGAGACCGTGCGCAGGATCGGCTACGACCACGGCAACTACGGCTACCACTGCGACCACATCTCGGTCCTCACCTCGATCGACAAACAGTCGCCCGACATCGCCCAGGGCGTCGATCAGGCTTATGAGACCAAGGTCGACCCCTCCGACACCGACGCGCTCGACGTCGCCGGCGCGGGCGACCAGGGAATGATGTTCGGCTACGCCAGCGACGAGACCGAGGCGCTGATGCCGATGCCGATCCACCTCGCCCACCGCTTCGCCGAACGGCTCGCGGCGGTGCGCAAGGACGGCACGCTCGGATATCTCGGCCCCGACGGCAAGACCCAGGTGACGGTCCGCTACGCGTACGGCCGGCCGGTCTCGGTCGAGAAGCTGCTGATCTCGACCCAGCACGACGAGGGAGTCGACTCGCAGACTCAGATCAAACCGGAGCTGTGGGAGAGCGTCGTCCTGCCGGTGCTGCAGGCCGAGGTTCCCGACCGCTTCGACGAGGGCTCGCTGCGCGAGCAGTTCCTCGTCAACCCGACCGGCAAGTTCGTGATCGGCGGCCCGGTCGGCGATGCCGGCCTCACCGGCCGCAAGATCATCGTCGACACCTACGGCGGCATGGCCCGCCACGGCGGCGGCGCATTCTCCGGCAAGGACCCCTCCAAGGTCGACCGCTCGGCCGCCTACGCCGCCCGCTACGTGGCGAAGAACGTCGTCGCCGCAGGCCTCGCGCAGCGCTGCGAGGTCCAGGTCGCCTACGCGATCGGCGTCGCCCACCCGGTCTCGCTGATGGTCGAGACCTTCGGCACCGGCAAACTGCCCGACGCGAAGATCTCCCAGCTGGTCGAAGCGGAGTTCGACATGCGCCCCGGCGCCTTCCGCGACTACCTCAACCTCCACCGCCCGGTCTTCCAGAAGACCGCCGCCTACGGCCACTTCGGCCGCGAGGACGACGGCGAAGTACGTCAGAACGATCGCGTAGTCGACGGCATTGACGTCGAGACGGACATGGTTCAATTGGGACCCCCTTTCGGGGGTCCCTT
>DASSNA010000220.1:0-5205 GCA_035688445.1 Solirubrobacterales bacterium
CGACGAAGGCGCTAGTGCGCCCGCTCGCTGAGACCCGGCGGCCGAGGACGATCTCCTCGGCATCCTCCGGCAGTCGCTCACCCAGCTCGGCGAACTCGGGCTCCTGCAGCAGTCCCTCTGGCAAATCGAAGACCCCCTCGACCCAGGCCTCGGTCGCGCCCGGTCGCACGATCTGCGCCCGAGCTTTGCCGCCCATCAGCAGGTCGAGCGAGTGGGCGAGCACGGTCTTGCCAGCGCCGGTCTCGCCGGTAATCGCGTTCAGCCCCTTCCCCAGTCGCAGCTCGGCTCGCTCGATCAACAGCAGGTTCTCGATCCGCAGCTCGCGCAGCATGGAATCTGTGTAGCAACGGGGGCGGACCGACTCTCCCCGGTTTGCCGCTAACTGCGGCTAAGCGCCTGACTCGCTCGGCCCGTCGACCGGCTGTACGAAGTCGCTAGAACGGGTGAGGAGGAGGCCCAGCGCGGCGCCGACGAACAAGAGAATTGCGCCGATCACCAGGATCGTGTTGAAGCCGCTGACAAAGGCGACGTCGGCGGCGTGCACCGCCTTGGCGTGGATCGCCGGCGGCAGCTCCAGTTCGGCGACCGCGCGCGAACCGCCAGAGGCGACCGCTTCGCCCAGTCCCGCTGGAGCGTTGGGCAGCAATTCATTCAGCTTCGAATCGACCTGGCCCTGAAAGACGGCGCCGAGCCCGGCGACGCCAGTGGCAATCCCGACCTGACGAAAGGTGGTGTTGATCCCTGACCCCATCCCGGATTTCTCCACTGGCACCACCGCGATCGCTACCTGGCCTATCCCGGGGTTGGTGGTACCGATTCCGATCCCAGCGAGGATGAAGCCGACCAGCAGCGTCGTCCATTCCGAGCTTGGCGTCACCCCGTGCATCAACAGCAGCCCGATCCCGACCAGGGTCATGCCGATGCCGAACAGGACCCGGAGCGGCACCCGGCGCGAAAGCGCACCGGCGATCGGCGCGACTACGAAGCCGAGCACCGTCAGCGGCAGGAAGCGCAGACCCGCCTCTAGCGGCGAGAAATCGAGCACGCCCTGCATGTAGATGGTGAGGTAGAGGAACATCGCGAACATCCCGGCTGAGAGCGCAAAGGCGACCGCCGAGACCCCATTGAAGGCGGCCTTGCGGAAGAGTTTGAGGTCGAGCATCGGGTGGCGGACGCGAAGCTCGATCGCGATAAAGAGCGCCAGCAGGACCGCGGCGCCGACCAGGCAGCTGACGATCACGGCGCTGCCCCACCCTTCCGGGTTGCCCCGGATCAGACCAAAGATCAGCAGGAAGAGCGCGGCCGACCAGGTGACGAGGCCCGGTAGGTCGATCGGCTCGGGGTCTTGGGCGAAGACGTTGACGATTTTGCGCTCGGTCAGCGCCATCGCGGCGATCCCGATTGGGACATTGACGAAGAAGATCCACTCCCAGCCAAAGTTCTCGGTGATGACGCCGCCGATCAGCGGCCCGACCGCGACCGCGCCGCCAACCGTCGCCCCCCAGACGCCGAACGCGGTCGCCCGGTCTTTGCCGTGGAACTCCTGGCCGATCAGCGCCAACGAGGTAGCGAACATGCCGGCGGCGCCGATTCCCTGCAGCCCGCGCGCCAGGTTGAGCAGGGTCGGGTCGCCGGAGATGCCACAGAGGAACGAAGCGAGGGTGAAAACGCCGAAGCCGACCGTGAACACCCGCCGCCGGCCGAGTCGGTCGCCGAGCGAGCCGGCGGTGAGGAGGAAGGCGGCGAGCATCAGCGAGTAAGCGTCGACCACCCACTGCAAGCTCGAAAGGCTGGCGTTTAGTTCCCGCTGGATGTCCGGCAGGGCGACGTTGACGATCGTGACGTCGAGCAGCAGCATGAACGTCGCGATCGAGACCAGCAGCAGGGTCCACCACTTGCGCTCCATGGCGGGCCAGGCTATCGACCGGCCATGCTCGGCTTGTGAAACCGCTCTAGACCGCTAAGTGGCCAAACTTCTCGCGGATCCGCTGGTAGAAACTGGTGCCCGGTAGTTGCGCGAGGCGGCTGACCGAATCGACGAAGCGCACTTCCAGCGCGGCACCTGGATCGAGGTCGGCGACCTTGCCGCCGTCGACGGCAACCTCGACCGGCTCGCGCTCGGGCGCGTTGCCGACGTGGAGGACGTCGCCGGGGGCGACGACGAGCGCCCGCGCGGTCAGCGAGTGCGGCGAGATATAGCTGACGACGTATCCCTCGACGCCCCAGGCGAGGATCGGGCCCTGGTTGGCGAGGTTGTAGCCGGTCGAGCCGACCGGGGTGGCGGCGACGAGGCCATCGCAGCGGACGTGGCCGACCTCCTCGCCGGCGATCCGGTAGCTGAGCTCGGCGACGCGGTCGTGCGGGCGGCGGACGAGGGTGATGTCGTTGAGGCCGATCTCCTTGCGCCCGTCGACGGCGACCTCGAGCCCGGGCAGTTGGACGATCTCGACGTCGCCTTCGAGCGCACGGCGGATCCCCTCCCGAGCCTGGTCGCGCTCGACCGCGGCGAGGAAACCGACAGTGCCGAAGTTGACGCCGAAGATGGGCACCTCGGTGTGAGCAAAACGGCGCAGCGCATGCAAGATCGAGCCGTCGCCGCCGAGGACGAGGCAGATCTCAGGCAGCGTGTGTTCGGCGGTGACGTCAACACCTTCCCCCGCGGCGCCGTGCTTGGCGAGCTCCTGCTCGGTCGCCGCCAATCGCCAGCCCAGCTCCTGCGCGACTTCGGCCGCGACTGTGACCGCTTCGGAGGCCGATGGCGGGTGCGAGTGGGTGATTAGGGCTGCGGTCTTCACTCGTCCCCCTCGACAGCGAGCACTGCTGCCTCCACGTCCTCAACCTCAGGCCCCTCTCCCCCGCACCAGACGAAGGTCTCGCGGTTGCCCTTCGGCCCGGGCAGCCCCGAGGAGGCGAAGCCGCGCACCGGCAGCCCCAGCTCGCGCGCGGCCGCGGCGACCTTGACGATCGCCTCGCGCCGGTCGCCAGCGTCGCGCACCACCCCGCGCCCGACCCGCTCCTTGCCGAGCTCGAACTGCGGCTTCACCATCGCCAGCACTTCGCCGCCGGAAGCGAGACAGCGGGCGACCGCCGGAAGGACCTTGGTCAGCGAGATGAAGGAGACGTCGATCGTCGCCAGCGAGGGCACGAAGGGCAGGTCCGCAGGCTCCATCGCCCGCGCGTTGAGGCGCTCGATCACGTGCACGCGCGGGTCCTCGCGCAGGCGCAGGTCGAGCTGGCCGTAGGCGACGTCGGTGGCGATCACCCGCGCGGCGCCTCGCTGCAGGAGGCAGTCGCTGAAGCCGCCGGTGGAGGCGCCGACGTCGAGGCAATCGCGACCGATGACGTCGATCCCGAGCGTCTCAAGCGCGTTCTCCAACTTGATGCCGCCGCGAGAGACGTAGCGGGGACCGGCGGCGACGATCAGGGGCGCGTCGGGCTCGACCAGTTGGCTTGGACGCAGAGCCACCGGCCCGTCCTGGCCGACCCGGACTTCCCCAGCCCGCACCGCACCAGCCGCCGCCGAGCGCGACGGGAACATCCCCCGCTCGGCCAAAACCGCGTCTATCCGGGTCTTCTTCACCGGCCGAAAGCTACAGCCAGACCTGGGATTTCTCCCTTTATTGCGGCTTCAGGGACGAATGCGACATTGAGTGGTGCAAGGTCTGTGACCCGTCTCACACACAGATCGCACATACGTTCGTACGCTGTTCAAGGATTCGCGAGAGGAAACCGACAAGAACCAAAAGACTTATCGGTTGAACCCCGCGTCGACATATGCCTCGCTGCTTCCCACAGTGACGCGCTCGACATAACCGGGCTCAACCTACCTCCCACGGATCCACACATATATAGAGATACATATCTCTCCTCCCTGTAGTAACCCCAGAAGCGCCCCGCCTCCCCCGGCGGGGCGTTTTCTGTTGGGTCCGCTCGATCACTGCCCGTCCCCTCTACCGCTGATCCAGTTCTGCGGGCGGTAGGGCGGCAGCAGCAGGACGAGACAGATCAGGACGCCCGTCGCTCCCGCGTAGAGGAAGAGCTCGGCGACGCCTTCGTTTTCACCGACTACGTTCTGGCCGATCCCGAGGATCGAGAAGGTGAAGATCGCCAGCGCCAGGCCGCAGAGCAAGAGCGGCTTGCGCCGGTTCGGCATGAACTCCAGCCGCACCAGACTGGCGACCATCGTCAGGAAGATCAGGAACTCGAGCACGCCGAGGATCGTCCAGGCGGCGTCGATACCGGGGATCGTGGCGATGAAGGTTCCTTCGAACTGTTTGGCGATCGGCGCCGGAGCACCGAGGCCGTCGAACAGCTTCTCCTTGCCGGCGTAAAAAAACAGAACGCCGAGCAGCAAGTAGATGCCGGCGAGGACCAGCCCGTAGGCAATGCCATCCTCCCAGCGCATGCGGCTCGGTCGCGGGGAGTTCGATTGACTGCCTGCCATCACCATCTGCCTCTCCTTTCGTAGCGCTTCCCCTGTCCCTGACGAAGATAGTGCGAAATGGCCAAGGTCGAAAATAACCAGAGCGTTCGGAGTTGAAAGAAAAAGGCGCCCGTCCGGAGACGGGCGCCTTCAAATCGCTTAGAGGACGATCCCTAGCCGAAGTAGGCGATCATGATTCCCATTGCGTCGTCGATCGCCGGGTGCCCTTCCGGCACGTTGTAGATCGTGTGCAGACGCAGGGTTTGGCCTTTGGTCACCGAGGCGATCGGGTTGCCCAAGCAGAGGCTCATCGACGAGACGTGTTTGCGGCCGTCCGGGGTTTCGTAGCCCGCGCCGCCGTAGCCCGCCACCGAGTTGCACAGCAGCGTGCCGCCGGTGCTCTCGTTGGTGAGTTCGTCGTTGACGCCGTGGTCGTGGATGTGGCCCGCGGCGGCGATCAGTTTGCCGCTGAAGGTCGCTTTCCAGTCGTAGTGCGTGTCGCTGAAGCCGATCGGCACCGAGATCAACGAGTCGAGCGTGCACTGCGCCTGGTCGAGCCAGACCGGGCGCAGCGGCGCGCGGCTGGTCGCGTCGGAACCGGTGGCGTACTTCCAGGTCATCCGGATTTTCACCGTTTTGCTGGTCGTTTCCCAGTTCATCAGGTGGATGACCATGTTCCAGGTCTCGCTGCTGTTGACCTTGTAGCCGTAGGGCAGGCTGGTCAGGTCGACGGCGGTGCGCTCGTCGCCGGTGGCGAAGAAGCGTTCGCCGAGCAGACCCGG
>DASSNA010000223.1:0-8255 GCA_035688445.1 Solirubrobacterales bacterium
AGTCGACTTCC
This sequence comes from Solirubrobacterales bacterium, assembly GCA_035688445.1. Taxonomy (GTDB): domain Bacteria; phylum Actinomycetota; class Thermoleophilia; order Solirubrobacterales; family 70-9; genus VAYN01. The sequence goes on from DASSNA010000223.1 coordinate 12, forward strand.
TTTGGGCGGAGCAGCGGCTGGTCGTCGAAACCGATGGTGGCGGGACGCACGAAACTCCCGTCGCCTTCCAGCGCGACCGTCATCGTGACCAGCTCCTCGTCGCCTCCGGATACCGAGTGATGCGGGCCACCTGGGACCAGATACACCAAGACCTCGAGGGCGTCGTCGACAGGATCAGCCGCGCCCTCCGAGAAGGCTCCACTTCCGTGGTTCCTTAGACACCCATACCGTGCCTAAGGAACCACGGAACTCTTTGCGGCTTAGCCCTCGGCGACGGGTGGGAGCTTGGCGCGCTTGCGGTAGCTGAGGGACGGGGGGACTTGGGAGCGGATCTCGGCCAGGAGGCGGGCGGAGAGCTCGCCGGGGTCCTCGTCGGGGCGGGGTTGGCCGCCGGCGGGGTCGAAGAAGCGGAGACGGATGCGAGGGCGACGGGGGAAGCCGGTGAGGTCGCTGGTGCCCTCGATCGCGACCAGGGTGACGTGGGCCTCGGGGACCTCCAGCGCCAGGCGGCCGACGCCGCTGCGGGCGCGCAGGACCTTGCCCCTGGAGCGGGTGCCTTCGGGGAAGACGCCGATGCAGGCGCCCGCCCGCAGGGTCTCGATCGCCCGCGCCAGCGCCTCTTTGTCGCCCTTGCCGCGTTCGATCGGGATCTGCCCCATGCCGTTGAGGATCGGGGAGAGGCCGCGCACCTTCCAGAGGTCGGATTTGGCGAGCGCCCGGATCTGCCGCCGCTCCAGCGCGGCGATCCCGACCATCACCGGGTCCCAGTGGCTGTCGTGGTTGCCGACGATCAGCAGCGGGCCGTCCTCAGGCACTGTCTCCAGGCCCTCGACCTGTATCCGGCCCCACCGGGCGACCGGCTTGCAGACGTTCATCGCAAAGCTGTAGGTGCGGGTCCGCTCGCGCATCGGGACCGGAGTTCTACGCGACCGCGCGGTTCGGGGTCAGCCGGGTCCGCCGCATCGATAGCCTCGGGCGTTGTACGACCACCAGTCGGAGGGGCAGATGACGGACAGCAACCAGCGCAGCGGCGGCATCGAGGTCGAAGCCCTCGTCCGCGAGTTCAAGAACGGCCCGCGCGCCGTCGACGGGATCGACCTCCGCGTCGAGCAGGGTGAGATCTACGGCTTCCTCGGCCCCAACGGCGCCGGCAAGTCGACCACGGTGCTGATGCTGACCACGCTCCTCCCCCCTACCTCCGGCACCGCCCGGGTCGCCGGCTTCGACGTCGTCAAGGAGGGACCGCGGGTGCGAGCTGCGATCGGCGCCGCCCTGCAGGAGGCCGCCCTCGACCCGCTGCTCACCGGCCGCGAGCACATGCGCCTGCAGACCGCCCTTCACGGCCTCGGCAAGGCCGAGCGCGAAAGCCGCGGCAACGAACTGCTGGAGCGGGTCGGCCTCGCCCACGCCGCCGACCGCAAAGTCGGCGGCTACTCGGGTGGGATGAAGCGCCGGCTCGACCTCGCCCTCGCCCTCGCCCACCGGCCGCGCATTCTCTTCCTCGACGAGCCGACCACCGGCCTCGACATCCAGAGCCGCACCGCTCTGTGGGAGGAGGTCGCCCGCCTCGCCCACGACGATGGCGTCACCGTCTTCCTCACCACCCAGTACCTGGAGGAGGCCGACGCGCTCGCCAACCGGGTCGGGATCATCGACCACGGCCACATCGTCGCCGAGGGCACCCCGACCGAACTGAAGGACGAAATCGGCCGCCCCACGGTCGAAGCCGTCCCCCGCGAGGAAGGCGACCGCGAGCGGATGGCGGCGGTGCTGGAGCGCTTCGGCCGCCCCGCCGGCTCCAAGCCGCGCGGCGTCGCCGTCCGCCTCGAAGGCGGCGAGTCGGAGTTGGCCGAGGTGGTGCGGGCGCTCGACGCCGAGGGGATCGCGATCGAGCACCTGCAACTGCACGCGCCCTCGCTCGACGACGTCTTCCTCGCCAAGACCGGCCGCTCGCTCGAGGGCGCCGGCGGCGAGGAGGAGCCCGAGGGCGCCGAGCCCGAGGCGGTCAGCTCGGCGTGAACGAGGGCCTGCGCACCCAGGTCAGCCAGCTCGCTCGCCGCTCGGTCCTGCGGACCCTGCGCCAGCCAGCGCAGATCGTCCCCGCCCTGATCTTCCCGCTCTTCCTGCTCGCGGTTAACTCCGGCGGGCTGAAAGACGCGACCAACCTGCCCGGCTTCCCCACCGACTCCTACCTCACCTTCGCCCTCGCCGTCCCCTTCATGCAGGGGGCGCTGTTCTCGGTGATGAACTCTGGCACCGACCTCGCCCGCGACATCGAAACCGGCTTCCTCAACCGCCTGGCGCTGACCCCGCTGCGCGGCGCCGCCCTGCTCAGCGGGCTGCTGGCGGGGACGCTCGTGCTCGGCCTCATCCAGGGGGTCGTCTACCTCAGCGTCGGCCTGATCGCCGGAGCCGAACTCGCCGCCGGCGCGGGCGGGGCGCTGATGATCGTCGCGCTCGGGATGACGGTCACCGTCGCCTTCGGCACGATCGGCCTCTTCCTCGCCCTGCGCACCGGCACTGGCGAGGCGATCCAGGGCCTCTTCCCGGTCTTCTTCGTCTTCCTCTTCCTCTCCTCGATGGCGCTGCCGCTGGAACTGATCCAGACCGACTGGTACCGCGCGATCGCCACCGCCAACCCGGTCTCCTACCTGCTGCAAGCCTTCCGCTCGCTGCTGATCGAAGGCTGGGAGATCGGCGAGTTGGCGCTCGGGTTCGGGATCGCGGCGGCGATCTTCCTGATCGGCATGACCGCCGCCAGCGCCGCCCTGAAGACGAGGCTGGTGAGGACGTGAGCGAGCAAAACGCTCGCCCCGAAGGGGGCAAGCCCGCCGGCTTCCGCGCGATCGCCCTCGCGGTCGCCTGGCGCAGCATCCACAACTTCTTCAGCAACCCGGCTTTCCTGGTGCCGTCGCTGCTGTTCCCGCTCTTCTTCTTCATCTCTTTCGCGGGCGGGCTCTCCTCGCTGGAAAACGTTCCCGGCTTCGACTTCCCGACCGGCTACACCGCCTTCCAGTTCGTCTTCGTCCTGCTGCAGTCGGCGGCCTTCGGCGGCGTCTTCACCGGCTTCGGGATCGCTCGTGACTTCGAGACCGGCTTCGCCCGCCGCTACCTGCTGGCGGCCAGCGACCGCCGCGGCATCGTCGCCGGCTACGCCCTCGCCGCCCTGGTGCGGGCGCTGACCACCTGGACGGTGCTGACCACGGTCGCACTTGTCGCCGGGATGAACGTCGACGGCCAGGGCGTCGAAATCGTCGGCCTCTACGGGCTGGCGCTGCTGGTCAACGTCGCCGCGATGCTGTGGGCCGCGGGGGTGGCGATGAGGGTGCGCTCGATCCAGGGCGGGCCGCTGATGCAGTTCCCGGTCTTCCTGATCCTCTTCCTCGCCCCGGTCTACGTGCCGCTCGACCTGCTCAGCGGCTGGATCCACGCCATCGCCTCGATCAACCCGGTGACGGCGCTGCTGGAGGCGGGGCGCAGCCTGATCTCCGGCGACCCGGAGACGATCGCCCTCGCCTTCGCGATCGGGATCGCCCTACCGCTCCTCTTCTCCCTTTGGGCACGGGGCGGCTTGCGCAGCGCCGAAGCGGCCGGCTAGGGTGCAGGTATGCGCCGTCTCGCTGCCGCCTGCCTCGCTTCCGCCCTGATCGCGCTCGCAGCCCTCGCCCCGTCGGCCGGCGCCGCCCCGAAGGGCTTCAAGTTCGGGGTCTCCTCCGGCGACGTCAGCGCCAACTCGGCGATCCTCTGGGCACGCGCCAACAAGGCGGGCAAGGCGCTGGTGCAGTTCACGACCGGCAACAAGTTCGGCCCCTGCGACGTCGCCACCGCGAAGAAGAAGTTCGTCGTCAAGGCGACGAAGTCGGTCGACCTCACGGTCCAAAAGAAAGTCACCGGCCTCAAGCCAGGCCACCACTACAAGTACCGCTGGTGCATGGAAGGCGGCCGCCGCAGCGCCGTCGGCAACTTCGACACCGCCCCCGCCGCGAACCAGGCGAAGACGATCCGCTTCGCGGTCACCGGCGACCAGGACGCCTCGCCGCTGCCCGGCACGACGACGCCGTTCTGGAACGACTTCGGCGTCTGGCGCCGAATCAAGGCCGAAAACAACAACTTCAACGTGATGATGGGCGACACGATCTACTCCGACTCCGAGGTCCCCGGGGTCGGCGGCGTCGCCGGCACCGCGCTGACCGTCCCGCAGAAGTGGGCGAAGTACCGGCTCAACCTCGGACAGAAGCCGTGGACGAACGCGCGCGGCGCCACCTCCTACTACGCGCACTGGGACGACCACGAGTTCATCAACGACTTCGCCCGCTCGCAGAACGTCTTCCCCGAGGAAGGCGGCAACGTCGAATTCTCTGGCGAACAGATCTACAAGAACGGCGTCAAGGCCTTCCGCAACTACAACCCGATCACCTACTCGGCGCAGAACGGGATCTACCGCACCTTCCGCTGGGGGAAGAACCTGCAGGTCTTTTTCCTCGACGAGCGCTCCTTCCGCAGCGCCAAAGCCGACTACGGCGGCCAGTGCGACAACCCGCCCGGCAGCGGCCACCCCGACCTCGCCCCGACCGCGCCGGAAGCGAACCGCAAACTCTTCTCGGTGATCGTCCCGCAGCTCTCCTCGCCGGCGCCGAAAGCCTGCGTGGAAACGATCAACAACCCGAGCCGGACGATGCTCGGTCAGCACCAGCGCGAAGTCTTCGAGCAGGCGATCGAAAAATCGACGGCGACCTTCAAGGTGGTCATGAACGAGGTCCCGATCCAGCAGTTCTACGCGCTGCCCTACGACCGCTGGGAGGGCTACGCGGCGGAACGGACCCAGCTGCTCAACTTCCTCCGCGAACACGTCAAAAACGTCGTCTTCCTCACCACCGACGTCCACGCCAACATGGTCAACGACGCCCGTCTGCAGACGCTCGAGCCCGGCGGCCCGGTGAACACCGGCATCACCGAGGTGACGACCGGGCCGGTCGCGACCAAGACCTTCGCCGGCGAGATCAACGACGCCGTCGGCAGCTCCACCGCGGCGACCGCGATCCGCGCCTTCTTCTTCAACGCGCCGCCGCCGACCGGCGTCGGCATGCAGTGCTCCGGCCTCGACCAGTTCAGCTACGCCGCGGTCACGGTCTCGAAGGCGCAGCTGAGCGTCAACCTCAAGGACATCGAAGGCCACCCGGTGCAGAACACCGCCGATCGCAGCAAACCAGGGGAACCCTGCGCGCCGATCGTGATCCCGGCGAAATAGGCCGCTCGGGGTTTCCGTAACAACCGGATCGGGGTCTCTAAGTGATGAAAGTCACGTCGCCCCCGTGCGCGGCGGGCGATGCTGCCGAATCTTGGCTTACTGCTGCGGAAAACCCGGCTTTCTTCAACCTGCGCTCAAGACGAACTAAAGTGTCATTTGTGACGCAAAGACCGCTTGAGTTAATCCTCGCTCGCAACCTCATGTCGGCCCTCTCGACGCCGGCATTCCTGGTTGACGAGGGCGGCTTGCTCGTCTTCTACAACGAGGCCGCGGGGATGCTGCTCGGCAAACGCTTCGAGGAGCTAGGGACGGTCGGCCCGCAGGAGTGGGGCTCGCTCTTCGGCCCCTTCGACGAGAGCGGCGAGCCGATCCCCTACGACGACCTGCCGCTGGTGAAGGCGGTGCGGGCGGGGCGGCCGGCGCACGCCGAGCTCAGCGTCCGCTCGACCGACGGCACCCAGCACGACGTCGAGGTCTCCGCCTTCCCGATCCTCACCCCGCACGGCTCGCAGGGTGCGATCGCGGTCTTCTGGCCCTCGCTGGCGAACGGCGCCGGCGGCAACGGAGCGATGCCGGCGTGAAGGTCAAGCTCTGGGGCACGCGGGGATCGATCCCGGCCCCGGGGCCGGAGACGATCCGCTACGGGGGGAACACCTCGTGCGTCGGCGTCACCCTCTCCGACGGCTCGATCCTGGCGCTCGACGCCGGCACCGGCATCCGCGCCCTCGGCCTCGCCCTCCCCGACGAGCCGAGCCGCCTCCACATCCTTCTCACCCACCTCCACCTCGACCACATCCAGGGCCTCGTCTTCTTCGCCCCCGCCTTCCGCCCCCAGACCGAGATCGTGATCTGGGGGCCGGCCTCGCCCGAGGCCTCGCTGCGCGACCGCATCAGCCGCTACGTCTCCGCCCCGCTCTCCCCGGTCGAGGTCCGCGAGCTCCCCTGCGACGTCTCCTTCCGCCACTGCCCCGAGAGCGACTGGGAGATCGGCCCGGCCCGGATCCGCTCCGCCTCGGTCTCCCACCGCGGCCCCACCCTCGGCTACCGGATCGACGACGGCGACTCCTCGCTCACCTATATCCCCGACCACGAGCCCGCCCTCGGCGCCGACCTCGACGAACTTGAGGAGGACTGGATCTCCGGCTTCGCCCTCGCCCAGGACACCTCGCTGCTGATCCACGACGGCCAGTACACCGACGCCGAGTACCCCGACCACATCGGCTGGGGTCACTCGGCGCTCTCGCACACGCTCAGCTTCGCCCGCCGCACCGGCGCCGAGCGCACCGTCCTCTTCCACCACGACCCGCTCCACTCCGACGATCAGCTCGACGAGTTCGGGATCGAAGCGGAGCAGCGCTGGGTGGAGCTAGGTGGCGACCCCGGCACAGTCGAGCTCGCCGCTGAGCGGGCGGAGTACGAGCTGCCGGCGCGAGCGCCGCGGCCGACGGCCGCTGCCTAATTAGGCAGTCGATCTGAAGGAATCGATCCTCTAGGCTGCGGGCGTGTCCGCGGCTGATCGGATCGAGGCAACCGCACAGCGCCTGCCGCTGGTGCACGCGGCGCTGGAGAAGGCGAGGACCGCCCACGAGGGGCAGGTCCGCAACGGCAGCGGCGGCATGCCCTACGTCGAACACCCGATGCGGGTGGCGGCGCTGCTGGACGAGCACGACTACCGCCAGGAGGTGCTGGCGGCGGCGCTCCTGCACGACGTGGTCGAGGACTCGGAAACGACGCTCGAGGAGCTGCGCGCGGAGTTCGGCGACGAGGTGGCCGGCCTGGTCGGCGCCCTCACCGACGACGAATCGATCGACTCCTACCGCGAGCGCAAGGCCGAGCACCGCGAACGGGTCGCCGCCGCCGACGGCGAGGCGATAGCGATCTACGGAGCCGACAAGCTGACCAACACGAGCACCCTGCGCGCCACCTACGCCGAGGAAGGCGAGGCGGTGCGGAGCGAATTCAGGGTCCCGCTGGAGCTGAAGCTGGACGTCTGGGAAGACGACCTCGCTCTGCTGCGGGAGAAGGCGCCCGAGCTGCCCTTCCTCGACGAGCTCGAAGCCGAGCTCAGCGCCCTTCGGGCTTCTCTAGAGGCTGCTGCCCCGCGCTGAGGCCGATTCGCTGCTTCAGCGGCAGCGCGAACCAGAAGAAGCCGAAGACGCAGAGCGCGAGCGCCGCGACGACGACCGCCGCGGCGGTGGAAAAGAGCACGTCGGTGACCAGCAGGATCGCGCCGGTCATCGCCAGGGCGAGGAAGACGAGGCCGACGATCGCGAAGCGGTTGGCGTAGTAGACGAGCCGGCGCTTCTGCTGGTAGCGGAAGGTGATCCGGTGGTAGGCCGAGGGCGAGATCAGCATCGTCGCCGAGATCGCGGTGAGGATCAGGGTGGCGAAGTAGACCTTTTTCTGGAACTCGGTGACTTCCTGGAAGCCCTGCTGGAACGGGACCGCGAGCAGGAAGGCGAAGAGAACCTGGACCCCCGGCAGCGCCACCCGCAGCTCCTGCAGGAGCTCGCCGAGGTTGCGGTCGAGGCGTTCCTCTTCGGTCTCGTCGCGACCGGAGTCGCGTTCTTCTCTTTTTTCGTCATCCCCCGACACGTCTGGCCTTCTTACCTCACCATGTGTAGATCGAAACCGCGCTCGTCCTATTCAACCGCGACCTCCGGATGCGCGACAACCCAGCACTGGCGGCGGCGCGGGCCGAGCGCACGGTGCCGCTGTTCGTCTTCGACGAGGGGCTGCTGCGTTCGCGCTTCGCGGCGCCGAACCGGGTCGCCTTCATGCTCGAGGCGCTGCGGGATCTGGATGAGGGACTGCGGAAGGCGGGCGGGCGGCTGTTCGTCCGCCACGGCGACCCAGTGCAGGAGGCGCTCGCGGTGGCGCGCGAGTGCGGGGCCGGTGAGATCCACGTCAGTGCCGACTGGAGCGCTTACGCGAGGAGGCGGGAGGAGCGGCTGGCGCGGGCCTGCGCGGAGGAACGGATCGGGTTCACCGCGCAC
>DASSNA010000152.1:0-5217 GCA_035688445.1 Solirubrobacterales bacterium
GAGTGCCGCGCCATGGCACTCAAGACCGATGCGGTAGGCAAGGAATGGCCCGCCAGCACCTACCAGGTGGGGCGGGAGAAGATCAGGGAGTACGCGAACGCGCTGGGGATCGACAACCCCGTGCACCTCGACGTCGAGGCGGCGCGCGCGGCCGGCTTCCGCGACGTGGTGGCGCCGCCGATGTTCGCGGTCGTCTACAGCAGCCCGGCGATGGCGCCGGCGATGTTCGACTCCGACGTGGCGATGAACTTCGCGGCGATGGTCCACGGCGGCCAGGAGTTCGAGTGGGACGAGCCCGCCTGCTCCGGCGACGAGGTCACGACGACCGCCAAATGCGTGTCGATCGAGGAGAAAGACGGCAAAGGCTTCTACGTGTTCGAGACCAACTCGGTCAACCAGGACGGCGCCCAGGTCGTGCGCGGGACCTGGACGCTGATCGTGAGGGGAGTTTGAGATGGCTGATCTGAACGTTGGCGACCAGGTCCCGGAGCTTCGGGTGACCCCCGACAAGTACCTGCCGCACCGCTACGCGGGTGCCTCGGGCGACTTCAACCCGATCCACATCGACGACGAGTTCGCGAAAGCCGTCGGGCTGCCGCGCAACATCCTCCATGGCCTCTACTCGATGGGTCTGATGGCGAAAGCCAACGCGGCCATTGCCGATGGCGACCCGCGGGCGCTGAAGCGGCTCTCGGTGCAGATGCGCGGGATGGGCATCCCCGAGCAGGAGATTGTCGTCAGCGGCACCGTTAAGTCGGTCGAGGGCAACCGGGTCGTGATCGACACCGTCGCTGCTCAGGGCGAGACGCAGATCATTAAGAACGCCGAGGCCGAACTCGAGCTGTAAGGAGGGAGGGCCACCCGGCTCCCCTCCTAAACTCAGGTTGATGCTGAGTGAGCGGCAGGAGTTGATTCTTCGCCTCGTCGTCGAGGGCTACCTCGAGGCGGGGCGGCCTGTGCCTTCTAAGGAAGTGGCGGAACGGGCGGAGGTTGAGTGGGGGGCTTCTACCGTGCGGGCGGAGTTGGCCGCGTTGGAGGCGGCGGGCTTCCTTACGCATCCGCACACGTCTGCCGGGCGGGTGCCGACCGACTCTGGCTACCGGCTCTACGTCGACTCAATGCTCGCGTCGGGGTCGATGCTGGCCGAGCCGGGGGTTGAGCTCGAGCTGACGCGGCTGCGCCGCGAGGTCGACGAGGCGATGCGGGAGACGACTGCTGCCCTCGCCCAGGTCACCGACCTGGTGGCGATGGCGACCTCGCCGGAACCGACCCTGGCGGCGACGATCCACCGGGTCGAGGTTCTGCCCCTGCAGCCGAACAAGGTGGTGGTGATCGCGATCGCCTCCACCGGCGATGTGATCCGCCGCGTCTTCGAGTTCGACCGACCCGTCGATCCTGGTCTGGTCGAGTGGGCCTCGAGCTACCTCAACGAGTCACTCTCCGGGCTCGGCGTCGGCGCGCGGATGATCGCCAGCCGGCTCGCCGGTCACGAGCTCAGCCCGGTCGAGGCCGATTTCATCACCACCCTCAGCAGCACCTTCACCGACTTCGTCACCGAGGCCGGTGACCTCTACGTTGAGGGCACCTCACGCCTGCTCTCCGAGCAGCACCTACCCGACTTGCCCCGCGCCGACGAGCTGATGACGGCGCTGGAGCGCCGCGCCGACGTGCTGCAGATGCTGCGCTCCTCGCTCGACCAACACTCGGTCTTCTTCTGGATCGGCGGCGAGAATCCGCGACCGGAGCTGCGCTCGGTCAGCGTGATCGGTGCCAACTACGGCCTCGGCCATCGCAACCTTGGGGCGGTTGGGGTGGTCGGGCCGCTGCGGATGGACTACGCGACCGCGATCGTCTCGGTCCGTCACGCTGCCCGCGAACTCTCCCGCTACTTCGAGACCGTCTACGACAGCTAGCCGATGCCGCGCGACTACTACGAGGTTCTCGGCGTCTCTCAGAACGCAACTGAGACCGAGATCAAGAAATCCTTCCGCCGCTTGGCGCGGGAACTGCACCCCGACGTCAACAACCACGATCCGGATGCGGAGGAGAAGTTCAAGGAGGCGGCCGAGGCCTACGAGGTTCTCTCCGACGCGGAGAAGCGCCGCACCTACGACGCCTACGGTCGCGAGGGCCTGCGCTCCGGCGGCTTTGACCCCGGGGCCGGCTTCGGTTCGATCGAGGAGATCCTCCAAACCTTTTTCGGCAGCGGCTTCGGGTTTGGTGGACCCGGCGGGGTTGCGCCCGGCGGCGACATCGCGCTTACGGTCGAGGTTGAGCTGGCCGAGGTAGCAACCGGTGCTCGCCGCGAAGCCACCTACGGCGCCGTCGGCGCCTGCGAGCACTGCCGCGGCAACGGCGCCGAGCCGGGGACGCCGATCTCCACTTGCGAAGTCTGTGGTGGTGCCGGTGAGCTGCGCCAGGTGACGCGGACGCCGTTTGGTCAGATGGTCCGCAGCAGCATTTGCGACCGCTGCGGTGGCAGCGGCAAAGTGCCGCAGACGCCGTGCGAGGTTTGCGGCGGCAGCGGCCGCACCCGCCAGAGCAAGACCAGCGTGATCGACGTCCCGGCGGGGATTGAAGACGGCCAGCGGATGCTGATCTCGGGTGGAGGGCACGCCGGCGACCCAGGCGCTCCGCCCGGTGATCTCTACGTCGAAGTTCGGGTTGGCGAGGACGAGCGCTTCGAGCGTGACGGCAGCGACCTGGTCAGCACGGTTTCGATTCCGGCCACCGAGGCAATGCTCGGCACCACGGTCTCGGTGCCAACCCTCGAGGGCGAGGAGGAGATTGAGGTGGCACCCGGCACTCAGCCCGGCCACGAGGAGGTGCTCCGCGGCCTCGGGCTGCCCCGCCTCGGCGGTCGCCGCCGCGGCAACCAGCGGGTGGTCCTCAACGTCGTCGTTCCCACCAACCTCAGCGAGAGGCAGCGCGAGCTCACCGAGCGCCTCGACGAGACGCTTGAGGACGCGAACCTCGCTCAGCAGCACGGCGAGGGCCTGTTCAGCCGCGTGCGCCGGGCCTTCGGTTGAGGTCCCTTTGATCCGCCTTGCGGTTCGCTGCGCTCCGGAGCAGGCGGACCTCGTCCTCGCCGAGCTGACGGTGCTGGCGCCGAACGGGGTCGAGGAGGAGCGCGGCCCCGGCTACGTCGAGTACGCGATCTACGGCGGCGAGGGGGAGCTGCCGGAGTTGGGGGATCTGGACGCCGCCATCGGCGGTGGCCGGGTCGAGGTCAGCGCGACCGAGATCCCCGACGATTGGGCCGATCGCTGGCGCGACTTCCACAAGCCGCTGCTCGTCGCCGAGCGGCTCTGGTTGCGCCCGTCCTGGGAGCCGCTGTGCGAGGGCGCGATCGACGTCGTCGTCGACCCCGGCCAGGCCTTCGGCACCGGCGCCCACCCAACCACCCGCCTCTGCCTCGAGTTCCTCTGCGAGCTGGAGGCAGCGGGCGAGGCCGGCGGCGAACTGGTCGACCTGGGCACTGGCTCTGGCGTCCTAGCCATTGCCGCCGCCAAGCTTGGTTGGTCCCCAATCCGTGCCTACGACCACGAGCCGGCCGCGATCGAGGCTGCAGGAGCTAACGCGCAAATCAACGGCGTCGAGCTCCAGCTAGAACGTATGAACTTGCGCGAACGCCTCCCCGTCCTCGCATCCACGGTGGTAGCCAACATGACCGCCCCAATCCTCACGGCGGTGGCCGCGCAGCTGGAAAGTCCCCCGCAAACGCTGGTCTCCTCAGGGCTGTTGCCTGGCGAGCAGGACGAGGTAGCCGCCGCGTTCGCGGCCACTGGCTTGAGCGAGGCCGAGCGCCGCCAGGACGGCGATTGGGCTGCGCTGCTGCTCCGTCGCCGCTGAGCTATAGGGTTTTCGCCGATGGTTTTCGCCTCGATCGTTGACCCCGGCTACAAGATCCTGCTGTTCCTGCACATCCTCGCGGTCGTGCTGGCGTTTGGTCCGACCTTCGGCTACGGGATCTTCTTCTCGGTTTTGCCGAACTTTCCGCGCGCCACCCCAGCGCTGCTGGCCGGGATCCAGAAGGTCGACCGCATCCTGGTCACCCCCGGAATGGTTGTCCTGCTGCTGGCCGGGATCGGCCTGCTCTCGGCGAGTGACGGCGCCTGGGACGGTGGCGACGCCTTCGTCGTCGTCGGCTTCATCGCGATCCTCGCCCTCTTCGGGCTTCAGCACGGGTTTTTCAGGCCGCAGACGGCGAAGGCGAGGGCGCTCGCCGAACGCGACCTGGAGAAAGGGGACGACCTCAGCCCCGAGTTTCAGGCGGTTGCGCAACGGCTCGGGCAGGTCGGCCCGATGGCCGGCCTGATCGTCGTCGTGACGATCTTCTTCATGGCGTACAAACCGTTCATGTGAGCGACGCCTCGCGGCCGGTGGGGATGTTCGACTCGGGGGTTGGCGGGCTGACCGTCCTCCACGAGTGCCTCGTCTCGCTGCCGCAGGAGGACTTCCTCTACCTCGGCGACACGGCGCTCTTCCCCTACGGCGACAAGGACCCGGTGCAGCTGCGGGAGCGGATTCGGCGCATCTCCGAGTTGCTGCTCGACCGCGGCGCCAAGCTGCTGGTGATCGCTTGTAACACCGCCACTTCGATCGGCGAGGACGTAGCGCGGGAAGTGGCGGCACAGCGCGGGGTGGAGGTGGTGCCGGTGGTCGAGCCGCAGGCGGAGATTGCCGCGGCGATCACCGCCAACGCCCAGGTAGGGGTGCTGGCGACGCCAAACACGGTCGAGAGCGGCGCCTACCGGCGAGCGCTGGAAGAGATCGGGCGCGGCCTCGACGTGATCGAAGTGGAGGCGCCGTACCTCGCTTCCTTCATCCAGAACGGTGCTCTCTTCGACGAGGACACGATGGAGATGGCCCGCACCTACTGCGAGCCGCTGAAGGAGGCCGAGGTCGACACCCTGATCCTTGGCTGCACGCACTACCCGCTGGTGGCGCCGATGCTGCAGCGCATCCTCGGCCGCGACGTCCGCCTCGTCAGCGGCGGCCACGCTGTCGCCGCTGCGGTCCAGCGCACCCTCGAGGGCGCAGGTCTCGCCCGCGAGCCCGAGGGCGAGGGCGCCTATGACTTCCTCTGCACCGGCGACGTCGCGGCCTTCCAGGCGATCGGCACCAGGTTCCTGCAGATGCCCCTCGGCGAGGTAGAACGGGTCGAAATCACCCCCTGATTCAGATTTTCTTCAAAGCTGGCGCTGAATTGGCACG